>JAYUQS010000088.1:0-13477 GCA_043756645.1 Hyphomicrobiales bacterium
TCGCGCAAACGGCTGCAACGCCCGAAGCAACGGAAGCAAACAACGCGCCCACAATTTCAGTGATGGTAGCGACGAAAAAGAAAATCGCCGAAGAACTGGTTGTGACGGGCAGTTTTGCAGCCGGAGCCAATGTTTTGGTAGCCCCACTGGTGAATGGCTATGCCGTTGTTGAAATTTTGGCGGAAGAGGGCGATACCGTCAAAGAAGGCCAAGTTCTGGCGCGGTTGGATGGCAATGATGTTGAAATTCTGATTGCCCAAAATGCTGCGAATTTGGCACGTGATGATGCGAAAATAATGTCGGCCAAAAACCAGATCAAGCAAGCCAAAATCAGCAAGGCCAGTGCGCAATCTGATTTGAACCGCACCAAGAAACTGCGTTCGACGGGCGTCAGCACTGTCGAACAGTTCGACCAAAGGCAATCGGCTTATGACCTTGCTGCAGCACAGTCTGACGCAGCAGAATTGACACTGGTTTCAGCTGAGGCGGATTTGCAAATCACCAAAGCGCAGTTGAAGGAACTTGAACTGCAAAAAAGCCGGACTGAAATCAAAGCACCAGTGGATGGTTATATCAGCAACCGCTTGGTTGAATTCGGCACGATTTCGAGCTCAGCCGGTGGCGCTATGTTCCATATTGTTGCCAAAGGCCAAGTGAAATTGGTGGCCGAAGTGCCAGAGTCTGATTTGCCAAAAGTGCAACTGGGTCAGAAGGCTTCTATTGCTGTTAATGGTTATGACAAGGCTTTGATTGGCGATGTATCGTTGATCTCGCCGGAAGTTGATCAAACCACCCGCATGGGCAAAGCGCACATTAAATTGGCGGAGGGGGTGCGCGTTCCACTGGGCGCGTTCGGTCGTGCCACAATTTCTCTGGCGGCTGGCGAGGGCGTTGCTCTGCCTTTGACGGCAGTGACGTTTGGGGAAGATGGCCCAACTGTTCAAATCGTCAAAGACGGTAAAGTTGAAGTGCGCAAGGTGATCACTGGTTTGGTGAGCACAACTGATATCGAAATTACCGATGGCATTGCCCCAGGCGACACGTTTGTAGCGCGGGCTGGCAGTTTTGTACGTCAAGGTGATCTTGTGAATCCGGTCGTGGTGACACAGGCCGATTAAGGACTAAACATGAACTGGAATTTCTCAGCCTGGTCAATTCGAAACCCGGTGCCGCCGATTCTTTTATTTGCGGTACTCATGCTCATGGGCGTGCAATCGTTCATGCGATTGCCGATTACTCAATTTCCGAATATCGACGTGCCTTTGATTGTGGTGTCAGTCAGTCAGTCGGGGGCAGCGCCCGCTGAACTTGAATCACAAATCACCAAACGCGTCGAGGATGCGGTGTCGGGGTTAGCAGGCGTCAAGAACGTCATTTCAACGATGTCTGACGGCAATTCCTCAACGGCCATAGAATTCCGTTTGGAAGTGCCAACCGACCAGGCATTGGATGATGTAAAAGATGCTGTTGCGAAAATACGGGGTGATTTTCCGGGTGGTGTTGACGAGCCCATCATTCAGAAAATTGACGTGGAAGGTGCGGCCATCCAAACCTATGCCGTGAAAGCGCCCGGCAAGACACTGGAAGAACTTTCTTGGTATGTGGATGACGTTGTTAAGCGTCAAATTCAAGGTTTGCCGGGCGTTGGCCGTGTCGACCGTTACGGCGGTGCTGACCGCGAAATCCGCGTCGATATCGACCCTGCAAAATTGCAAGCGTTAGGGGTGACGGCGAGTTACATTAACCAGCAACTGAGCGCGATTAACGCTGACTCTGGTGCGGGTAAAAGCGAGGTGGGTGGAACGGAACAAGCCATCCGCACATTGGGTGGAGCTCGTGATCTTGAAAGCTTGAAAGACACAGTTCTGCCATTGCCCGGCGGCAATCAAATTAAGCTTCGTGATTTGGCTGCAATTTCTGACACCACGGAAGAACCAAAGTCTTTCGCCCGTTTCAATGGCGATCCGGTTGTCACTTTTTCTGTGTTCCGAGCGAAAGGTTCGAGTTCAGTAGACGTCGGAAATCGTGTTGCTGCAAAAGTTTTGGAACTCGATACGCCGAATGAAGCGGTTGCGTTTTCACTCGTTGATGACACCGTGTTCTCAATCTACGGCAATTACATCGCCGCTATGGAAGGTCTGATTGAAGGCGCTATTCTTGCCGTAATCGTAGTTTTGATTTTCTTGCGCGACTGGCGCGCTACGTTGATTTCTGCCATCTCACTTCCCTTGTCAGCCATTCCCACATTCTGGGTGATGGACATGTTGGGCTTTTCGCTCAACCTTGTGTCATTCCTCGGCATTACGTTGGCGACAGGTATTCTGGTCGATGATGCCATTGTGGAAATCGAAAATATCGCGCGGCACATGCGCATGGGCAAGTCCGCCTATCGCGCCTCGATGGACGCTGCTGATGAAATCGGTTTGGCCGTTATTGCGATCACCTTCACCATCGTGGCGGTGTTTGTGCCGGTCTCCTTCATGGGCGGCATTGTCGGACAATATTTCAAACAGTTCGGCATGACTGTTGCTGTCGCCGTGTTGTTCTCACTGTTGGTGGCGCGGTTGATCACGCCAATGATGGCCGCTTATTTAATGCGGGCGCATGGGCATGAAGAGGAGAAACAAGGCATTATTTTGAGGATCTACGTATGGCTGCTGAAGTTAATTAATTGGGGTTACATTTACTGTCGCGGCCAGAACAAAAACTTAGGATGGCTATGGAAGTTCTTTACATTAGGCTTTTTATTTGTACACCTTTTGTGGGTGATTGCTGGGGTGATGGTTGATCCGACAACAGGACAGTGGACTACTGAAGGTCAGCTGCTCAGACTTTCATCTAGTTATGGTATTTATGTATTTGGTGCCGGTTTGTTGGGGTTGGTGGGGAAAACTATATTTGATTGGTGGAAGCCAAATACCGAAGTTGAATTGATTGAAAACAATCAATTGACAGCACCTGTTAAGTCGAAAGGTTTCAGCGTAGCAAGTTATCTAACAATTATTTTTGCGGGGTACGTTTTAATGTACTCGATTTCTTTGTTTCCTAGACTCCCAACCGGTTTCATTCCGCGCGGCGATGAATCCCGTTTCGTTTTAGGTGTTGAACTTCCTCCTGGTTCTCGCCTTGAGGAAACACTCAAGGTCACCGAAGGCATGGCGGCGACGATCCGCAAAAATTCTGATGTGAGCCATGTGTTTGTTTTGGGTGGTGCGTCTCCAACCGGTGGCCAAGAATCGCGCTATGCGACAATTTTTGTGAACTTAGATAAGCGTGATCACGGACTTTTATCGGGTGTCGTCAATAGTTTTATTTCCGGCTTTGACAGGTTTCTTGGGATCTCGCTTCCAAAAATGAAAACCAACGGGCGTGAAACGCCGCAGTGGGAAGTGGAAAATGCTGTGTTGCCGCAGCTGGCGGATTTGCCGGACGTGCGCTGGTACAAAGTGACCGAACGCAACACCCGGGAAATTGAATTCAATATGTTGTCGAATGACCCTGTGGCATTGGCTGCAGCTGTTGCCCAGCTTGAAGGTGCATTGCGCAAAGAACCAACCCTTCGCTCCGTAATGGGCATTGGAGCTTTGGAGCGTCCGGAAGTTAAAATTGTTCCGCGCACGGAAGAGGCCGCCAAACTGGGCATTACGGCGGCGGAAATTTCGCAGGCTGTTCGTGTTGCCATGATTGGTGACTTTGACACGCTGCTGGCGAAGTTTAATGCTGGTGACAGGTTGTTGCCGATCCGTGTGCAAACACCGGAGTCCGCCCGATCACAGTTCAGTGATCTTACAAATTTGCGGATTACCGCAAGCTCGGGTCAAACCGTACCTTTGTCATCCGTGGCAGACGTGACGTTTAGCCAAGGTCCAAGTTCAATCAAGCGCTTGAACCGTCAGCGGCAGGCGACACTCGGTGCCGACATTATGCCAGGCACCGAATTGGGCACGGCAACTGAGCGCATCAACGAGGTTGCTAAGTCCTTGAATTTCCCGCCGTCGGTCAAAATCCAAGAAGGCGGTGACGCTGAAATTCAGGGTGACATCAATCGTGAATTTGTAAAAGCTGCCAGCCTCGGCGTAGTGTTGATGATGGGGGTTTTGGTCTTGCTGCTCGGCAATATTTTCCAGCCATTCGCAATCATCCTGTCTCTACCACTTTCAATTGGTGGTGTGGTGATTGCACTTCTGACTTTCGACAAAGCCTTCTCGATGCCCGTTATCATTGGCATGTTGATGCTGATCGGCATCGTCGCCAAGAACGGCATCATGCTGGTGGACTTTGCAGTTGAACGTGTGCGTCATGGTATGGGCCGACTCGATGCTATTGTTGACGCCGGGCGTAAACGTGCAAGACCCATCGTGATGACGACTCTTGCCATGGGTGCAGGCATGTTACCGTCAGCCATGGGAATTGGTGAAGGTGGCGAGTTCCGCTCGCCTATGGCGATTGCTGTGATCGGCGGCTTGATTGCCGCGACTTTCCTGAGCTTGATATTCGTGCCATCGTTCTACATCGTCATGGACGACCTGGCGCATCTGACAAACTGGCTGTTTGGTCGCTTTATCGGCGCTTCAGATGAGCCCAAGCTTGCAGGCAGTGTGGAAGAACTCGCGGTGCAACAGAGCAAAACCGAAACGGCGTTGGAGCAATTGGCGGATAAGATTGACGCTGTTGAAGACCGCGTGGTTGAAGTCTTGGCAAGGAATAACAAAAACCTGAAGGCGGCTGAGTAGGGGAAGGGGTGAAGCCCCTTAATGTGCGGCCAACCGATAAATCCCGATTGCAATCGCCAATAATCCGACAGCCGCTGTGAGCGATCTGCTTGGAGTGATCCGGGCCAGCCATCCGCCCATCATCGCGGCTGGCAAACCGCCCGTGACAAGTCCTGCAACCGGATAAGCCACCGAACGCCAATCGGTGCCGCCCTCCCAATAGCCAACGTAAAACGCCACTGCGTAAGCAGAAAACACTGTTACGCTGACTGCAAATTCAGCTACATTGCTGGAACCGATGGCGTAACGGGACTCAACACCAGACCCCAGCAAGCTGGTGGTTACAACCGGGCCCCAGCTACCGCCGATGCCTTCAATGATGCCACCTGCAAAGCCAATGAGCCGTTTGCGGGCTGCAGGAAGAATGCGAGGTGCTACACCCTTGACGGCACGCCAGACAATCAAGCCACCGATCAAGAATAAATAGGTTGTCACCAGTAGATTTAACGCTTGGCCTTTTAAGCTGGTGAGCAGCAACATGCCGAGCGCACCGCCTAAAGTACCAAAAACCACAAGGGCAACGAGAATGCTCCAATCGAGGTTTTTGTTAATGATATGTGAGAGAGCAGCGGTACCTGTGGTTGGTATTTTCGCGGCGTTCACGCTGGCTGAAACAAGGGCGGGGGGGATGCCCTGCGCCAACAGGACCGAGGCTGAAATAATGCCAAATCCCAAACCCAATGTACCATCGATCAATTGCGCGATGAAGCCGACCAGTGCGAAGGTCCAGAATTCAGTCATGTGTTGGCCTTTGTTGATCTACCGGTTCTCAGTCAGACGGCTGCCGCTTGGCGCGTCTCGGTGCGGACCACTTCACCATTGACGGAAAAATGAATGCCGCATTCAGTTTTGTCCGTGCCTGCCCAACGACCGGCACGGGGGTCTTCGTCGGTCCCACCTTGCACCGTGCAAGGCACACAACCAATGCTACGGAATCCTTGCAGTTTCAAGGGGTGCGACGGCAGGTGATGGGCAATCATGTAGGCGTGCAAATCAAGTGCAGTGTAGCTGGCCAAAGGTTCCAGTTTCACTTTGCCTTCCTGCACACTCACGTACTGCAAATCACTCCGTGTGGCACCGTGGAAACGCTTGCGGCCTGAAATGATAATGTCATACGGTGCAAAGGCTTTTTGCATCGGCACAGTTTTGCGGAAATGGCAGCACAGGTCTTTGTCAAACGTATTGAGAATGCCGTCCGGGTCCACCCGCGCAATATCATCCGCATCCGGATGAATATTCTGCAAGTTGGTCAAGCGTAATTCGCGCACCAATTGGTCGCGGTAATGCAAGGTTTCTGGAAACAGCTTTTCAGTGTCAAGAAACAACACCGGCAAATCCGGCGCTATTTCCGAAACCATGTGCAACAGCACCGATGACTCAGCCCCAAATGACGAGAGCAACGCCACACGCCCGGGATGATTCTTTACCGCCGCATTGATGAGCTGCCGACCTTCAAGACCGGCATAGCTTTCAACAATATCGTTGAGGTGTTGGTTATCCGGCATGGGGTTGTTCTTCCCAAGCGGAAAAACCATGGTGGCGTTGCGCCCAGACTTCGCGTTCGGCGCCCGCACGGTTGTAACCCATTTGATAGGTCAGCTGCATGTGAAGTGCCGCCTTCTGCCAATCCTCTAACGAGAAACGGTCAGACACCACAAAACTATCCACTCCCACTTGCAACATGAATTGCAACTGATCCGGCAAAATATTCCCGGTTGCCCGCACTTCACCGCGATAACCATCCAAACGGAGCTGTCGCGCTTGGCTATACGAACGGCCATCCGTGAATGCTGGGAAATTTACGACGACCAAAGCGAGACCGGAAAAATAGGGATGCAGTGCTTTTTCGTCAGCATTGTTCGGCACCTGAACACCCAGCAAGCCCGTGTGCTTGGCAAGCGTGTCCCAGTCCTTCTGCAAACGTTCAAGCGACACAATCACCCGAGCACCATCAGCAATGGCCTCATCGTCAGCAACCGTAACCCAGGAATCATTGATAAAGCTGTTGTTTTTAAGCAGCGGCATAGAGTGCATCCTTAAAAGGTTGTGGGCCAACACGGCGATAAGCGGCGAGGAATTCCTCGCCCGGCTGCCGCAACATCACATAGGTATTTAGAATTTTCTCAATGGCATCGGGCACTTCCTCAGCTGCAAAGCCGGGGCCTAAAATGCTGCCAATCGAAGCCTTGTCACCTGACGAACCACCGAGTGTAATTTGGAAATATTCTTCGCCTTTTTTATCGAGCCCCAGAATTCCAATATGCCCGACATGGTGATGACCACAGGCATTGATGCAGCCAGAAATGTTAATCTTCAACGGACCATATTTTTCCTGCGTATCCATATCCGCGAATTTACGTGAAATCGCCTGCGACACAGGGATAGCGCGGGCCGTGGCAAGGGCGCAATAATCCAAACCAGGGCAGGCGATAATGTCGCCCAACAAACCATAATTCGCAGCTGCCAAATTGGCCTTGGCCAACTCTTCCCAAATGGCAAATGCATCTTCCAACTTTACATGCGGCAGCACGATGTTTTGTGCGTGCGACACGCGGAGTTCATCATGCGAATAGCGTTCAGCCAAATCGGCCATCACCCGCATTTGGTCGCCCGTCGCATCACCCGGAATTCCACCCTCAGGCTTCAGCGAAATATTGACGATTGTGTAGCCATCAACAGCATGCGCAGCGAGGTTGTTTTTCGCCCAACGCGCAAAGTCTTTATTTTTGAACTTCGCATCTTCAAAATGCGGCGCAAAGCGCGATTGTTTTTCAAACGCAGGCAATGCGAAGTATTTTGAAATCCGCGCCAGCTCTCGCGCATCCACCTCAGTGGTTTGCGCAGGGTGCCGCGCATATTCGGCTTCCACTTCCGAGCGGAATTTTGCCGCACCCAACTCATGAACCAAAATTTTGATACGCGCTTTGTACTTGTTATCGCGGCGACCATAGAGATTATAAACCCGCATGATGGCTTCGATGTAGGGGATCAGTTCAATCTCCGGCAGGAAGTCGCGCACGGTCACCGCGATCATCGGTGTGCGGCCCTGGCCACCCCCAACCATCACTTCCCAACCATTTTCGCCCTTGTCGTTCTTGTGCAAACGAAGCCCAATGTCATGCACCTTCACCGCCGCCCGATCATTCGGCGCACCTGTCACTGCAATTTTAAACTTGCGCGGCAGGAACGAAAACTCCGGATGCAGTGACGACCATTGCCGCAACAATTCACCAATAGGCCTCGGGTCTGCAATCTCGTCCGCCGCAGCACCCGCCCAATGATCCGTCGTCACATTGCGAATGCAATTACCCGAGGTCTGAATGCCATGCATTTCAACTTCAGCCAAGGCTTCCAAAATATCAGCCGTGTCTTCCAGCTTAATCCAGTTATATTGAATGTTCTGCCGCGTGGTGAAATGGCCATAACCCCGGTCCCACTTGTCGGCGATGTAAGCAAGTCTACGCATTTGCTTGGCCGACAATGTGCCATAAGGAATGGCAACCCGCAGCATGTAAGCATGCAGTTGCAAATACAAACCATTCATCAAGCGAAGCGGGCGGAATTCTTCTTCCGTCAATTCGCCTGATAAGCGGCGGTTGGCTTGGTCGCGAAATTGCGCTGTGCGCTGCTGCACAAAGCTATGGTCGAATTCATCGTAACGATACATGTTATGCGTCCACAGGAGCAAATGCGCCCGCTGTGCCTTCTGCTTGTTTGCCCAAATCTGTGCGCACACTTGGTCCCAGTGTGCGGATGCGTTCGCGAATATGCGCAGCTTTAATTTTCCCATCCACGCGGGTTGCGTCGAAAAGATAAGCGCCTGTCACCAAAGTGGCGATTTCGTCAGCCTTGGCGCGCGCTTCCAATGCCGCTGCGGCTTGCGGTTCCAAAGCCAATACGGCGTTGTCGATCGTTAAATCCCATGTGCCGGAGCGGGTTAAAAATACCACATCTCCATCACGCAATCGGTTGGCGGTCATCACCTGACCCTTTTCAGTTATGCTCATGATATGGCCCTCAAGGCTGCAAGTTGAATATCTTCACGGATGGGGAAGGGCACAACATTTGCCGATGCTGTCGCCTGCGCCAATCCGACGTAAATCAATGCCGGGCCTTGAAGCCCTGCACGCTGCACAGTGTCCCACAGGTTTCCAACGGTTGCATGAAGCACACGCTCATCACGGCGTGTTCCGTTTTCAACAACTGTCACAGGTGTCGAAGGGTTCATGCCCGTATCCAGTAACTGCGCCGAAATTGTGCCCACCGCATGCACGCCCATGTAAATGGCGAGAACTTGACCGGGCTTAGCAAGTGCTTGCCAGTCTTGATCGGCAATGCCGGTTTCGCTCGATGCCGTAAGTAACGTAATTGAACGGTTTTGCCCGCGTTGCGTCAACGGCAATTTCAACGAGGCTGCACAGCCCAAAGCCGCCGTGATGCCCGGCACCACATCAACGGGAATGCCTGCGGCTTCCACAGCAGCTTGCTCTTCGCCACCCCGGCCAAACACATAAGGGTCACCGCCTTTGAGGCGCACAACACGAAGTCCCTTTTTGGCTTCAGCAATGATGATGGCATTAATTTCGGATTGTTTGGGCGAGGGCACAAAGGGCGTCTTGCCAACTGGAATGCGCACAGCATCCCGCCGCGCCATTTCCAAAACTTCGGGCGATACCAAGCGGTCGTAAATAATCACGTCAGCTTCCATCAGCTTGCGCTGCGCTTTCAGCGTCAACAATTCAGGGTCACCGGGGCCCGCCCCCACAAGTGACACACGACCGGTATTGCCGGAAAGAGCATCAGTCACCGCGTCATGCACTGTGGTGTGGAAACTAAGATCATCACCCGCAATAAACGCATCTCGTGGAGCGCCGAAAAAGAACTGCTGCCAGAATGCCCGGCGGCGATTGCCATGCGGAATGTGCCGCGCCACGCGTTCCCGAAATATTTGCGCATGGGACGCCAAGGCCCCCAATTTATCTGGCAACATCGCGTCAATTTTCGCACGAATGCCTTGGCCCAAAACCGGCGCTGTGCCTTCCGTGCCGATGGCCACCACAACAGGGTCACGATCAACAATTGATGGCACAATGAAAGTTGAAATTTCAGCTTCATCAACGGCGTTGATGTGAATGCCTATCGCCTTTGCATCAGCGCTCACTTGTGCGTTCAGAGTAGGGTCAGCCGAATAAACCAAAGCCGCGCCGTCCAACAGCGTAGCCTTGTAATGCGTGGCCAACCAATTGACGCGTGCGTTGGCTTTTAATTCGTCATGCAGATCAGCGGCGATCACATCAATCTTGGCATCGGTTTTCAGGATCAGGCGAATTTTGCGCAAAGCCTCTTCGCCACCGCCAACCACGACAACGCGGGCGTTTTTGAGGTCTACAAAGATCGGAAAATAGCGCATTGTCCTGTTCTCCATTCCAAACGGGCAAACCCCGTGTTCGTTAATGCGTCCAGTATGAGCCTTCAATTCTCATATCGCATTGACCATTTTCCCGATTTCGATTGATTTTTCAGCCAAAACAGCCGAAAAATCAGGCAAACAGAGTGATGTTCAAGCACTGTTCTTAATAACGAACGATAGTTCTACATAAGGAATACCAAGATGTCAACGCGGCGTGGAAAAAAGACAACTTCACCTTCAAGTGATGAGGAGGGGCAGGCATTGGGCGCAACAATTATGCGCCTTCGCAAGGCCTACAACATGTCATTGGGTGAGCTCTCCGAGCAATCCGGCGTTGCCAAGTCGATTATCTCGCAAATCGAACGCAACGAAACCAACCCGACAATTTCCACGGTGTCGCGCCTATCCAAAGCCTTGGATACGACGATTGACGAAGTGCTGCGCGGTGAAGCCAAATCACTTTTCGTCGAACATCAAAGCAAATCCGGCGTTCCGATTTTGGAGAGCCAGGACGGGTTATGCCGCCTTGCGATTGCCGGGCCGCTAAATCTCGTTGACGTCTTTCAATGGTACGATTTTCAAGTCAAAAAATCTGGAGTGCTGGAATCAAACCCACACCCGCCGGGCACGGTTGAGCATCTTTATCTGGTCAAAGGCGAACTCGAAGTCACCACCGGCGGCGAGACAAAGACAGTAAAGCAAGGCGAAACCCTAAGGTTCAAAGCTGACCTGCCACATAAGATTGTGAACATCGGGGCAGGGGAAGCTCATGCGGTGATGATGCTGGCGCTCAGGCAGTTTGGGGCGGGGCAATAGCTGCTATCCATTCACCGTTGCATCAATTTTCGCTAACCACGCGTCAATCGCCGTGACACTTATGGCCTCATCTAAAAACGGGACATGGCCACGATCCGGGATCGTTGTTACCGCCAAATTTGGCGCTTCGCGCTGCATGCGTTCTACAGTTTCCATGGACAACAAATCTGAACCAGCACCACGCAGTATTGCAAATGGAACGTCTTGCAAGGCAGGCAAAACTGACCATAACTCGGCAAGTTTACCTGAACGAATATCGTCCTCCGATGGCAGTGTTTCTGCTAGGCGTGGATCATGGCTGGGGCAAAAGCCTCGGTCGGTTTCAACGTAAATTCGTTTCACCATCTCCAGCCATTGCGCGTGGGAAAGATTAGAAAAGCCGCGTGATCCACTGGCAATCTTCGTGGCGACGTCATCCCAGGTCGCGTAACATACAGGCGTTCCCACATAGTCCTTGATGCGCAACAGGCCATCGGTTTCTAATTCGCAACCAATGTCATTCAACATCAGTCCCGCTAATAATTGTTTTGCAAACGCCGCCATCAGCATGCCGACAATGCCGCCCCGTGATGTGCCGAGCAGTGCCACTTTCTCCACACCGAGAGCATTTAAAAATCCCAAGGTGTCCTGCAATTCCACATCGACACGGTAGCTTTGTGCATCCATAGCTTTTGCAGATCGTCCACGTCCTCGAAAATCAATCGCAATCACGCGCCGCTGCTTGGCATATCGCTCAAACACCGGATCAAAATCACGGGAATTTCGTGTCAATCCCGCAAGACAGAGCAAGGGTATTAAATCACTTTCAAGTGGCCCGTCGTCACGCGCAAATAACTGCGTTCCGTCAGCAGCTGTGTACCACTGCTCAGTCACAGCCACCAAGGAAGGAGGTCAATACGCTGCCGCATTCTTTTTCCTCGGCTAAGGGCGCAATCGACGCAACATTCGTACCGGCGGGTGTCCCGCGGCGCAAATCTTCTGTCATCGGGCGGACGGTTTTGGGGGCGAGGCGCGAACGGTAAATGTGTAGGTTCTGCATCACCTTTTGCACGTATTGTCGGGTTTCCTGGAATGGAATATTTTCAACCCAATCCACAGCATCAACTTCGCCCGAACGGATATCGCCAAATTGTTCAGTCCACTCGCTCGAGCGGCGTGGACCGGCATTATAAGCAACCAACGTCAAAACATATGAACCATTATATTTGGCAATCAAATCACCCAGATGTGCAGCACCCATTTTTACGTTGAGCGTGGGGTCGGAGGTCAACATGCCTGCCCGGTAAGGCAATTTATGTTGACGTGCGATCAGTCTTGCCGTTGCCGGCATAATTTGCATCAGCCCTTGCGCGCCTACGTGGCTGCCAGCTGTTGCGTTGAATTCGCTTTCCTGGCGCGACAGTCCAAACACCAAGGCTTTTTCAACTGGTTTCCCAACTTGTTTCCAATCAGGTAATCCACGCAAAGGATAACCCCATGAATCGATATCCACTTTGAATTGACCAGCGGCCTTGGCAAGCTTCAAGGCTAAATAGGTGCCGCCCAAACCATGTACAGTGTTGGCCGCCGCATTCATTTCATCAACCGACTTGAAACGGCTGGCAATGGAATAGAGGAACATATGCAAATTGGTTTTGCCCGAAGCCTGATGCATCAAGCGCATGGCCCGCATAACCTCATCACTTGCAACGCGTGCTTCGGCTGCAGACGACGATTCTCCACTTTCAATTTCTTCCGGAGTACCACCCAGACCAACATATTCACGTGCCAATTGGCCGTAGTAAATTGTCGAGTGTTGAGCTGCGGATTTGAAATGTTTTTGCGCCGTACCTTTGTCGCCTATTGCGAGATAAGTGCGTCCGAGCCAATAACCGGCCCGCGCTTTGTCGGTGCGGCTGGTTGCGGCTTTTTGCAATCCGGCGAAGTGATTAAGTGCGGCATCGGTATTACGCACATATCGAAGTGCGATCCAGCCTGCCAGGAATTCAGCATCCGGCAAGTCATCACCCGACGTAATGCCGTGGCGGCTGGCGATTTGATAGGCCTGCTTCCAAGTGTCTTTGTTGTAGGGACCGATAGAGCGGCGCGCGATGATACGGCGCTCATCAAACCATGCCGATGGATCACCCAATTCGGCAGTGGTTGCTGGCGCATTCAGAAGGATGCTGCGTGCCTTGCCAAATTTTTCTTGCTTGCGGTAGAGCCGCGCCAATGCGTATCGCAATGGCAATTCATTGCGCAATGACGACGGCAAATTATTGTAGGCTTTTTCAGCACCACCCGTGCCGCGCAAAAGCACTTGCGCCACTTGCGCCACTTTTTGTTGATCAGCACCCAATCTTTTGGCGTGACGCGCAGCAGCAGCTGATTGTTGTCCATATATCAAACGCCCCAACCGGGCCTTGTGATCAGATGACGTAAGCTGACTGCCAAACTCCGATGCGATTTTCTTTTCGACATCTGCTTCCATATCAACTTT
>JAYUQS010000089.1:0-13459 GCA_043756645.1 Hyphomicrobiales bacterium
GGGATTTCAAACGATCACGGATTTGCAGGCCCGTGGTGCCCGCTTCGCCGTCAATGAATATGGTGGGTTTGCTGCTCATTTCGGGGCTTCTAGCGCCTCGAGGTCAGGCTTTCAACATGAACGGAAAATAAATGCTGGCGTCAGGATGGGTTCAGTACGGCTCACCTAAAACCAAAACATCGAAAGTGCCTACCCCGACCAAACCAACAACAGGAAACACCGTTATGAAAAAGCTCATCATCGCCCTCGCCGCCGTATCTGCCCTCGCCGCAGGCGCATCAGCTGCCCAAGCCAAGGTCAACATCGACCTCCACATCGGTGGCTTCGGCTATTACCCAGCTTACGAAGCCCCTTACTATCCTGATTATTATGAGCCCGTCGGCTATTACAAAAAGAAGTGCCATTTCGTGAAGGTCAAGCACGTGAAATGGGTCTACGGCGAGAAGGTCGTGTTCTGGAAGAACAAGAAGATCTGCAAAAAGGCATATGTCGGATATTGATCTGATCTACCCTGCAAATACAAAACCGCCCGTGATCTCCCACACGGGCGGTTTTTGTTATTCAGGTTTGTTTGCTGTTATTCGCAGAAAAACAAACAGGCCTTTTGACCCGAAGCATTCATGGCCTGCACCGTGGTAAAGGCAGCAAGACCGCCGGTAACGGTTGTCACAAAAACAAGTGCCAAAAATACGCGACGCAAAAACATGGCATCGGCTTTAACTGTTGTACTCACTGATATTTCCCTCGGAACGCTATGCACACAAGCGACCCCCGCCGCTTGATTCATGCAATAGTCTAGAAGCGGTGTCTTTACGGTAAAGAAAGTCTTAATCAACTGTTAATTCAAAAAATAGTTTACGCGTTTTAAGACTGTGACCGGATATCCACAAACCGCCCGGCAATCGCAGCAGCAGCTGCCATTTGAGGGGATACAAGGTGTGTGCGCCCCTTATAACCTTGGCGTCCTTCGAAGTTGCGGTTCGAGGTTGAAGCGGCGCGCTGGCCGGGCTTTAACTGGTCGGGGTTCATGGCTAGGCACATGGAGCAGCCGGGCTCACGCCACTGGAAGCCTGCTTCGATAAAGATTTTATGCAAGCCCTCAGCTTCTGCCATTTCTTTGACGAGGCCAGAGCCCGGCACAATCATGGCATAGTCCAAATTGGCAGAGACTTTTTTGCCGCGCACAACTTCGGCCACAGCACGCATGTCTTCAATGCGGCCATTGGTGCAGGAACCGATCCAGATCACGTCGAGTTCAATGTCCGTAATTTTTTGACCAGCGGTGAGCCCCATATAGTCGAGGGCACGAATCTTGGACTGGCGCTTGCCTTCATCGGCAATCAGCGAGGGATCAGGCACTGCACCTGACACTGAAACCACGTCTTCGGGTGACGTACCCCACGACACGATAGGTGGCAAATTGGCGGCGTCGAGTTTGACGATACGATCAAAATGCGCAACCTCATCCGACACCAAGGTTTCCCAATAGCGCAGCGCCTTGTCCCATTGTTCGCCCTTGGGGGCTTTGGGTTTGCCATGCAGGAAGGCGTAGGCCTTTTCGTCAGGGGCAATCATGCCGGCACGTGCACCACCTTCAATGGTCATGTTGCACACGGTCATGCGGCCTTCCATCGATAAGTCGCGGATGGCTTCGCCGGCAAATTCGATCACGTGTCCCGTGCCACCCGCCGTGCCGATTTCACCGATGATGGCGAGAATAATGTCTTTGGCGGTGGAGTGCTTGGCTAATTTGCCATTGACTTCCACTTTCATGTTTTTGGCTTTTTTCTGGATCAGCGTTTGCGTGGCCAGCACATGTTCCACTTCCGACGTGCCAATGCCATGGGCCAAAGCGCCGAAGGCACCGTGGGTCGAGGTATGACTGTCACCGCAAACGATTGTGGTACCTGGCAGGGTGAAGCCCTGTTCAGGCCCCACAACGTGAACAATGCCTTGGCGCTTGTCGAGTTCATTGAAATATTCAATGCCAAATTCTTTGGCGTTATTAGCCAGCGCTTCCACCTGAATGCGCGACTCTTCTTCAGCAATGCCCTTGGAGCGATCCGTTGTCGGCACATTGTGGTCAACCACAGCAAGTGTTTTTTCCGGATGGCGCACCTTGCGGCCGGTCATCCGCAAACCTTCAAAAGCTTGCGGGGACGTGACTTCATGCACAAGGTGACGGTCAATATAAAGCAAACAGGTACCATCATCAGCCTGATGCGCCACATGGTCATCCCATATCTTATCATAGAGTGTACGTGCTCGTGCCATGGCTTTTGGATCTCGCTAGGAGTTGAATTTTGTGGTTCTTTAGCGATTGTTGGTGGTGAATCAAAGGGTGAAAAATGCAATGCAGCTACGGCAGACGTGGCATTGTTACCATGACAAGATAGCCATTGCTTGCAGCTGCTGCTCTGTTTACTCCTGTCCACCATGCGCCCCATTCACATTCTTCTCGGTATCCTCACCACTGCGATTTGGGGTTTTAACTTTGTCGTTCTGAAAGTGGCACTGGAGGATATTCCGCCGCTGTTGCTCACCGCTTTGCGCTTCATGTTTTCGTGTTTGCCCGTCTTGTTTCTGCCCAAACCCAAAGGCATGGAGCCGAAGCATTTGATCATCGTGGGCCTCACGGCGTTTCTCGGCCAGTACATCTTCCTGTTCGTGGCAATGAAGCTGGGCATGCCTGCTGGGTTGTCGTCGGTGACTTTGCAGCTGCAAGTCTTCATCACCATCTTGTTATCTATTGTGCTGTTGAAAGAACGACCGAAGCGGCAACAGGTTTTAGGCGGAGCTCTCGCCCTCGCGGGCCTCATAACAATCGCATCAACTGTGGGCCAAGGCACCAGCATTCCACTGATTGCGATGATATTTATTGTGCTTGCCGCTGCAACCTGGGCCACCGGCAATTTCACCATTAAATTGGCGGGGCCAAATGCGGGCTTTGGTACTTTGTCAGGCATTGCATGGATCAGCTTGGTGCCGATTGTGCCAGCCCTTGCTTTGTCCTTCGCGTTTGAAGGGCCAGAGCTTTGGCTACACTCGTGGAACACCGTGCGCCCGATTTCTCTCGCCGCCCTTGCCTTCACCGTGGTGCTGTCAACCTGGGCAGGCTTTATGGTCTGGGGCAAATTGCTGTCGACGTATGCAGCAAGTGTCGCCGCACCTTTTGCTTTGCTGGTGCCGGTGTTTGGCGGGCTGTCAGCCTATCTGTTGCTGGGTGAAACTTTAACACCGCCGCGCATGAGCGGGTCGCTGATGATCTTCGCAGGCCTCGCGATTATTTTGTTGCCTTGGCAGCGCATCTTTAACCGCAACAAAGTGCCATCCTAATCCCACCGAGATCGTCATCCCGACGAAAGTCGGGATCTGCTTGAGTTGAGAGTTTCCGGCTTTCGCCGGAATGATGCTTCAAGGGTTAATTGGATCGGCGGATGCCCAAACAAAAAGGGCCTGTCTTGCGACCGGCCCTTTTGAAATTATACCAGCGATAATTAAGTGCGGGTTACGTCTGACTTGGCGCGTGGGGCTTTGCCGGCAACCAATTCCTTGGCTTGCTCTACCCATTCCTCGCGCTGTGCTTTGCCTTTGAGGCCGAGCTTTTCGTCGAGAGCGAAAATCGCCTCATCGGTCATCGCCGCGATTTGCGCCAATGTGGTGATGCCTTCAGCGTGGAGCTGTTCTTTAAATTTTGGACCAACGCCCGCAATCAACGATACATCATCAGCGGCAACAGCAGCCTTGGCAGCAACTGGAGCGGCTACCGTGCGCTTGTCATCCCAACGTTGATCTTCAACGATGCGGGCGGCTTTGCCGGTGCGGCCTTTGAGGTAATACAACTTGGCGCGACGCACCTTGCCGAAGCGCACAACCTTGATCGAGTCGATCATTGGTGAATAGACCGGGAAAATACGTTCCACACCTTCGCCATATGACAATTTGCGAACCGTGAAGCTTTCATTGATGCCGCCGCCGGAACGGGCAATGCAAACACCTTCATAGGCCTGTACGCGGGTGCGTTCGCCTTCTTTTACTTTCACGTTCACGATCACCGTATCACCGGCATCAAAGTCCGGAACGGCGCGCTGTGCCACAACAATGGCCACTTGCTCGGCATTGAGCTGCGCAATAATGTTCATAATTTTAAATCCTTAACTGATACCCGATGTGGGGAGTTGGCGGCTTCTAGCTGCAAGACTGTTGAAAAGTCAACCTTTGCCCTTGTGATTCTTCGCCCAAAGGTCCGGCCTGCGAGATTTGGTAATGTCTTCGCGTTTTTCGCGCTTCCATTGGACGATGGCCTTGTGGTTCCCGCCCATCAAAATCTCTGGAATTTCAAGACCTTCCCAGGAATTGGGCTTGGTGTAATGAGGGTGCTCCAAAAGCCCATCGGAAAAACTTTCTTCCGCTGCACTTTCAAACTTGCCCATCACACCGGGCAAAAGCCTGATTACCGCATCCAAAAGCACAATCGCTGCAGGTTCACCGCCGGACAAAATATAATCGCCGATGGAGACTTCACGGAGCTCACGTTTTTCAATCACCCGCTCATCGACACCCTCAAAGCGACCGCAGACGATCAAGCAGCCCGGCCCAGCGGCGATCTCTTGCACCAAGCTCTGGGTCAACGGCTCCCCCCGCGGGCTCATCAACAGGCGTGGACCGGCGTGCGGGGTTTCATCAATGGCGCGCGCCAAAATATCAGGCTTCAGCACCATACCCACACCACCACCTGCCGGATGATCATCGACGGTGCGGTGTTTGTCATTGGTGAAAGAACGGATGTCCGTTGCTTCGAGCGACCACTTCCCCTCACTCAAGGCACGCCCCGCCAATGAATGGCCAAGCGTTCCCGGAAACATGTCGGGGAAGAGGGTGAGGATGGTGGCGCTGAAGCTCATTCCTGCTTGTTCGAGAGATCGAGAAAACCGTCAGGCAATGCGAGGGTGACCACGCCTGATTTCAATTCCATGAACAGTGCTGGCACCAGCAGCGATTCTTTCGAACCGGTTTCAATGTCCAGCAGATCACCAGCGCCGAAATTTTCAATGCCGATAATGGTGCCAAGCTTCACATCATTATGAAGGGCTTCCTGACCAATAAGATCAACGAGATAAATTTCATTTTCCGACGTGTCGGGTAAGCGTGCGCGTGGCAGGGATAAATCCTGGCCCTTCAAGCTTTCGGCCTGGTTGCGATCTTTGATGTTTTTGAGATCAGCAATGAAACCATCCGGCACGGCTTTCATGCGAACAATTTCAATCTCGCGGCCATCAGCGGTTTGCAATGCGCCGTAGGTCGCGATGGCTTTGGGGTCGGTGGTGAAGCTGCGAAGCTTCACAGCACCGCGAATACCATGGGCACCAGTGATACGACCGAGGAGGATGAGGGTGTCTGTCATGCTGAAGTGGCCCCCCTCAGCCCTTCGGGCAGCTCCCCCAACAAGTTGAGGGAGCGTGCTGATGGACGCCCTCCCTCAGCTTTGCTGGGGGAGGTGGCCGAAGGCCGGAGGGGACCTCTATTCAAACTTACGCTTCAGCAGCAGGTGCTGCTGCGGCGGCGGCTGCATCGGCAGCGGCTTTCGCTTCAGCGGCAGCAACCTTGGCAACTGCATCCGAAGCAGCCTTTTCACGTTCTTGACGCTTCTTGCCGGGCAGTGCCTTGTTCGGATTGTTGCGGACTTCACGCTTGGCCACACCGATCTTGTCGAGGAAACGCAATACGCGGTCGGTTGGCTGTGCGCCTTTCTTCATCCAAGCGGCAGCCTTTTCACCGTCGAGCTTGACGCGCTCGGCTGAATCTTTCGGCAACATCGGGTTAAACGCACCGATGATATCGATGAACTTGCCATCGCGGGGTGACGTCGCAGCCGCCACAACGATGTGGTAATAAGGACGCTTCTTGGAGCCTGCACGGGCAAGGCGGATTTTCACTGACATTTGGTATCTCCTTTAAAGTGTTTCGTGATTTCAGTTATTTCTTTTTGAACGGGTTGCCACCCAAACCCGGCAGGCCACCAAGGCCTGGGAGTTTCGGCATACTGCCACCCAACAATTTCGAGAGGTCGGGCAATCCTTGTGGTGCCGATGCGCCACCCTGTTTGCCCGCCATTAAATCTTTCAAATCAGCCGGAAGTGCGGACGGATCAAGCCCCGCCAATTCCTTCTGCATCGATTCCATTTCGGCGTCCGATGGCATGGCTTTGCCGCCCATCATTTTGCCGAACATGCCTTTGCCCGAACCCATCTGCTTCATCACGTCAGCCATTTGCAGATGCATTTTAAGCAGCTTGTTGATCTCTTCCACCTTCACGCCCGCACCAGCAGCAATGCGCTTCTTGCGCTTGCCGTCGATGATCTTGGGGAAAGCACGTTCTTTCTTATTCATCGAGCCAATGGCAGCAATCTGGCGTTTGAAAACCCTCTCGTCGAGATTGGCACCTTCCAACTGCTTCGATATTTTGCCCATGCCCGGCAGCATTTTCATCACACCACCCATACCGCCCATTTTTTCAAGCTGCCTGAGTTGATCTGCGAGGTCATTCATGTCGAATGCGCCCTTGCGCATCCGGTCGGCAATTTTCCGGGCCTTCTCGTGGTCAATATCAAGGGCGGCTTTTTCGACGAGCGAGACGACGTCGCCCATGCCGAGGATGCGGCCTGCGATACGGGCGGGGTGGAAGTCCTCAAGACCGTCGAGCTTTTCACCTGTGCCCATCAGCTTGATCGGTTTGCCAGTGACAGCGCGCATCGAAAGCGCTGCACCACCACGGCCATCGCCGTCGATACGGGTCAGCACGATACCGGTGATGCCGATTTTTTCGTCAAAGGCGCGCGCGAGGTTCACGGCGTCTTGACCGGTCAGCGCATCGGCAACGAGGAGGGTTTCCTTGGGCTTGGCGATATCGCGGATGCTGGCGGCTTCGGCCAATAATTCCTCGTCGATATGCAGGCGGCCTGCCGTATCAAGCATGACAATGTCATAGGCACCCTTGCGGGCTTCCGACATGGCACGCTTGGCAATTTGAACCGGCGTCTCACCTTTGACGATGGCGAGGGTCGCCACCTTCACTTGTTTGCCTAAAATTTCGAGCTGCTCTTGCGCAGCAGGGCGGTGTGTATCGAGCGACGCCATCAAGACTTTGCGCTTTTCGCGCTCGGTCAGGCGCTTGGCCAATTTGGCTGTGGTTGTGGTTTTGCCGGAGCCTTGCAAACCCACCATCAAAATGGCAACCGGCGGCGAGGCCCGCAGGTTCAAGGTCGATTGATCCGACCCCAGCGTTTCCACCAACTGGTCGTGAACGATCTTCACCACCATCTGGCCGGGCTTGATCGACTTTACGACGTCAGCGCCAACAGCCTTTTCGCGGACTTTCTCAGTGAAGCTTTTGACCACCTCAAGTGCCACGTCAGCCTCAAGCAGGGCGCGGCGCACCTCACGCATGGCGGCATCGACATCAGCCTCCGACAAGGCACCGCGGCCCGTCAGCTTGTCGAAAATGCCCGTCAGGCGATCGCTTAAGGTTTCAAACATTTACTTTCCTTTTTGATCAGCCTTCTCCCGTTTCTTCTAACGGGAGAAGGTGGCCGAAGGCCGGATGAGGGAATAGTGGCACCGTGCTCGTGTTCCCTCTCCCGCTCTGTCGGGCACCCTCTCCCATGCGAAGAGCACGGGAGAGGGCAAATCGAATGCCCCAAACGAAAACGACACCCGGGAGCGAAACTCGCCGCCGGATGCTGGTCGCCACACCTCTTGAGGAGAATAACCTCATGTGTGCGGAGACCTCGTAACGTTCAAGACGTTAATGAGATGGCGGGTGAATAGGGGAAAAGCGCGGGGAAGTCAAATTGGGGGTAATGCAACCAATTGGCGATAGTGGAACGTCCCAACTAAAAATGAATAAATCTTATCGCAACATTCACTACGAGGATATGCATGTTATGCAGATGGTGTGACTGGTTTTCCACCAAGTTCATACTTCAATCTAAAAATCATTCGGCTTTAGGCCAGTGGTTTTAGCGATTTTTGCCAACATTCTTGGTCCTATTTCGTCGCCATCGTGAAAGGCAAATACGACATCCGGCCATCCATCACGGCACAATGTTTTATGAGAACCTGATTGTCGCTTAACGGCCCAACCTATGCGCAATAATGCAGATAGCACTTTTTTGGATTTAGCAGACGGAAAGCTGCTCATTCTGCTGCGATTATTATGCTAACGTCCATTGGCAATGCTTCGGCATTTTCCAACCTTTCGGCTAAAACGCGTAAGGCCAACGCCTCAGCCTTAGTGATCGCCTGTTGTTGGGTTTCACCATAAGCCAGTACACCCGGTAATTCCGGAACTTCGGCGATCCAGCGTCCATCGTCTTCTTGTTCGGTTTCGAAGGTCAGATTCATAGCCATGAGAGTAGCACCTCTACTCTCCTTTGTCATTGCCGGACTTGGTCCGGCAATGACAATGAGTGAGCAGGTTACTTCAACACCTTCGGCCAATTCGCGTTGCCGCTGGCGATGTTGCCGGGGATGTCTTCGGTCCAGCGTTTTTGGGCTTGCTTGTTGAGATTGAGATACAAGCGTCCACCAACAATTTTCCACAGCAGCGGGTCGCCCTTGGCTGTCACACCATTGGCCACGGCATAGGCGCAATAGCCGCCGAATGCTGGCGCATACTTGGCGGGCGAGGCTTGAAACGTCTTCATGTTTTCAGCTGACGAAAAATACCACTTCGCGCCATTATGGCTGGCGGCAAATTTGGCATCGCCTTTTTTCGGGCCGCCTTGGGTGTAGCTCACCACATCATAGCCACCAGCGCCCACGCCTTTGACGATGCCGGTGTAAACCGCAGGCTTTGCGGCGAGGACAACTGTCGGCAAGGCGACGAGAGCTGTTGCAGCAAAGGCAGCAGCGAAAACTTGGCGACGGTTTAGAAATTGGGTCATGGGGCACACTCCTTGTTGTGTCCTCACAGCTAAGCGAAAATCTGTACACAGTCTAAACACAAAGCTGCGATCTGGGCGTTACATCTGGGTGACTAGCTTTCCATAAGGGATTTCCCATATAAGGCCCGTCATGTCCTCCAACTCCGCAATAGCGTTTCGCAAAATGAACGGCCTCGGCAATGACTTTGTTGTGATTGATGCGCGCACACGGTCAATTTCGATTTCGGATGAACAAGCCCGCGCCATTGCCAACCGCAAAACCGGCATCGGCTGCGACCAGTTGATCGTGATGGAAAACTCTTCGCTCGCGGATGTGAAGATGCGGATTTGGAATGCTGAGGGTGGCGAGGTTGAGAGTTGCGGCAATGCCTCGCGCTGTATCGCCGATATTGTGATGGACGAGAAGGGCGAAGACTCGGCCACCATCTATACCAAGGGCGGCTTTCTGGTGGGAACACGTGTAGGCAAGCTGCAAGTGAGCATTGATATGGGAAAGCCCAAGTTTAACTGGGATCAAATCCCGCTGTCGGAAAAATTCGCTGATACCCGTCATATTGAATTACAAGTGGGCCCGATTGATGCGCCACTGATACATTCGCCCTCGGTTGTGAATGTGGGCAATCCCCATTGCATTTTCTGGGTCAAGGATTTGGACGTGGTAAAGCTTGATCGCGTTGGACCGATGCTGGAATATCATCCATTGTTTCCAGAGCGCGCCAATATTGAGATGGCGAAGGTGGTGGCGCGTGATCATGTTGTTGTCAATGTATGGGAACGGGGTGTTGGGTTGACCAAAGCTTGCGGTACTGCGGCTTGCGCCGTGATGGCTGCAGGCTTTCGCATCAAAATTATTGATCGTGCAGCACGGGTGACATTGCCGGGTGGTGATCTCATGATGTCGATCAATGAAGAAACCGAACACGTCATCATGACCGGGCCGCTGGAATATGAATATGAAGGTGTGATCCCTGAAGGTCTGCTCACATGACAGGGCCCCGGCTTGAAACCTTTGGCTGCCGCCTCAATACATTCGAGTCGGAGATCATGTTGCAGCACGCCGAGAAGGCGGGCCTTAGTAATACGATTATTTTTAACACCTGCGCTGTGACGGCAGAAGCGACGCGGCAAGCCCGCCAAGCCATTCGCAAAGCGCGTAAAGAAAATCCAGATGCAGACATTGTTGTGACGGGCTGTGCCGCGCAAACCGAGGCTGATGTGTTTGCAGCCATGCCGGAAGTGTCTCGCATTCTGGGCAACGAAGAGAAGCTTTCTGCGACATCGTGGATCAAGGGTTCGAACCGTCCGCGTGTGGATGTCTCAGACATCATGCTGGTCAAGGAAACCAGCCCGCCGATGATTGATCAATTGACGGCGCGGACAAGGGCTTTTCTACAGGTGCAAACCGGCTGTGACCACCGCTGCACATTCTGCATTATTCCATTTGGTCGTGGCAATTCGCGTTCGGTGCCGATTGTTGATGCGGTCGATCAGGTGAAGCGTTTGGTCAATGGTGGCCACCATGAAGTGGTATTGTCGGGCGTTGATCTTACCTCTTGGGGGGCTGACCTTGCGGGTGCGCCGAAGCTTTCCGTGTTGCTTGCGAGAATTTTGAAAGACGTGCCGGATCTGAAACGCTTGCGCTTGTCCTCCATCGATTCCATCGAAGCCGATGACGCACTGATTGACATCATTGCAACAGAACAGCGGGTGATGCCGCATTTGCATTTGTCGCTGCAATCGGGCGATAACATGATCTTGAAGCGTATGAAGCGCCGCCATGCCCGCGAGGATTCAATTGCGTTTTGCAGCGCGTTAAAATCACGCCGCAAGGATATGGTGTTTGGCGCAGACATTATCGCAGGCTTCCCCACCGAGACCGATGAGATGTTTGAAAACTCAATGAAGCTGGTCGATGACTGCGGCCTCACCTTCCTGCATGTCTTCCCTTATTCATCGCGCCCCGGCACACCTGCCGCCCGCATGCCGATGTTGGAAAAAGAAGTGATCAAGCGTCGTGCTGCGTTGTTGCGCGCGAAGGGTGAGCAGCGCTTGCAGCAGTTTTTGTCAGCACAAGTCGGCTCCAAACAACCAGTGTTGGTAGAAACAGCTTCGACCGGACGCACGCCACAGTTTGCCATGACCCGCTTTGCCCAGCGCATGACACCGGGTGCGCTGGTCACGGTTGATGTTGTTGGCGCTCAGGCGACGCATTTGGACGTGAGGATTGCCGCATGACCGGCTTTTTCAAGAAACTCTTCAACCGCATCACCGGCAAGAAAGACGAACCCGCGCCAGAAGTGCAAGCTGAAGTCGCCGCACTTCCCGCACCAGAGCCTGATCCCGTTGTTGCGGAAGTAGAGATACCCCGAGCTAAAATAGTAGAGCCTAAGAAGGCCGCCGCGAAAAAACCGGAACCGCCAAAGCCTACGCCCAAAAAAATCGTGGCAAAAAAAGACGCTGCAAGACCGGTTGCGGTTGCCAAGTCCAAAAAGCCCGAGTCTAAAAAACCAGAGCCAAAAAAGCCCGCAACGAAAAAACAAGTCCCGGCACCGAAACTCAAAGCAGAAAAGCCGAAGCTCGAAATACCTGTTGTCATAAAGCAAGTGGTTGCACCGCCGCCACCACCACCGCCACCACCTATTGTTGTTGAAACACCCAAGCCAGTACTGGTTGTCGTGCCGCCACCAGCGCCTGCACCTGCCCCTGAGCGTAAGGGTTGGTTCTCGCGCCTTAGCGAAGGGCTTTCGAAGTCTTCAAAAAACATCACGGGCTCAATCACCGCGATCTTCACCAAGCGCAAGCTCGACAAAGACACGTTGCAAGAACTTGAGGATACATTGATCCAGGCTGACCTTGGTCTGGCCGTTTCTGAACGCATTATTGCTGAAGTGTCACGTGGACGATTTAACAAGGTAATTGATCCAGAAGAAGTGAAACAAATTCTCGCGGCAGAAGTTGCCAAGGTTCTAAAGCCTGTCGAAGTGCCGTTTAATTTTGGATCTGAAAAGCCTTATGTGATTTTGGTTGTGGGGGTGAACGGCTCCGGCAAAACCACGACCATTGGCAAATTGGGCTCTATTGCTGCCAATGAAGGCTTTAAAATCAAATTCGCGGCTTGCGATACCTTCCGTGCGGCTGCCATTGAGCAACTCACGGTGTGGGGTAATCGCATCGGGGCTGAAACCATTTCGCGTCCGCAAGGGGCCGACGCGGCGGGGCTGGCTTTTGATGCCATGAAGGCGTCGCAGGAAGATGGGACCGACATTCTTTTCATCGACACCGCTGGCCGTCTCCACAATAAAACCTATTTGATGGACGAGCTTGATAAGGTCGTGCGGGTTATCAAAAAGTATGATCCCGCCGCTCCCCATGCCGTGCTGTTGGTGCTGGATGCAACCACAGGTCAGAATGCGCTGGCGCAAGCCGAAGCCTTTACCAAAGTAGCTGGTGTGACGGGCCTCATCATGACCAAGCTTGATGGCACGGCACGTGGCGGTATTTTGGTGGCGATTGCCGAGAAATTCAAACTGCCCATACATGCCGTTGGTGTGGGCGAGAGCATTGAAGATTTACAGGCGTTCGATGCGGATGCGTTCTCCCGCGCTATCGCCGGATTGGATGACACAAAATGACGGCACAAAAAGAATTGCCACAGGGTTTGAAACTCGCATTGGATTTTGCGCCACTCGTCGCATTCTTCATTGCCTATAAACTGGGTGGGGTTTACTGGGCCACCGGAATCATCATTGCACTGACGATTTTATCACTGATAGTCGGATATGTGATGACTGGAAAAATTGCGAAATTTCCGCTATTTAGCGGTATTTTAATTACCGTTATGGGCGGCCTCACCCTGTATCTGCAAAATGATATGTTTGTGAAAATGAAACCCACAGCAGCGAACCTTATATTTGCGGCGATTCTTGGCGGCGGGCTGTTGTCCAACCGAATGTTCCTGAAAGATCTGTTAGGCTCAGCAATTGAAATGCCGGAAACCGCATGGCGCTCACTGACGTGGCGTTGGGTGATATTTTTTCTCTTGCTCGCCGGGCTTAACGAATATGTCTGGCGCACCATGTCGGAAGCCGCTTGGGTTAATTTCAAAGTCTTCGGATTAATGGGGCTTACCATGCTGTTTGCTCTTGCCAACGCGCCCTTCATGGCAAAACATATGAAACAGGAAGACAGCAAACCGTCCGCAGACGGATGAATAGCTGCACATCATTTGATATAAGAGTCAAGTCTTGTAGTTGACTCTGATTCCGGTGAACACTCTCTCACGTTTCGATGTCTTAATTGTCTTTGATCAGGTGCAGCCTTTTTGCTTGCGACACTGAAAGAGACTCGCTAGGACTCCAGCGAAATACCGGGGCGATGTTGACTTTGCGGGGGAACGCAATGTGCAGCATCAAGTAAAAGTGGCTGGTTGCTCCAACGAAAATGAGAGCAATATGCTGAGGGAGCAAATGACTTATGTCGGGTAACAAAGACGCCAAAACGCTGGCGCGATCTTT
>JAYUQS010000090.1:0-4630 GCA_043756645.1 Hyphomicrobiales bacterium
TCACAAATAGCACGATCCTATTGGTATGCTCACCCCAACAATGATTGACAAAAGACTGCGTCATGATGAAATTTATTTGGCAGAAAATGCGTGTCTTGACGAACAAAACTTCTATAAAATTTTTGACCTGTGCAACGAAAAGTCTGAGGCAAATGAAATGACCACAAGCTCTAAACACAACCCTCATAGAGCGTGCTGGGAGTAGGCTTTCTGAAAATTTGCTATACCATTTGGCACGACATCGACTGAAAATTCAGCCGCCGGGGACGAAAAACTGTGGGTAAGTTCAGAACATCGATGCGGATACTTCGTGCCGATTGCATAGAATATTGCCCCACATTATGGCTCATGCGGAGCGTGTGCGTGGTGGTGTCAGTCACCCGGATTCCAGATCACGGCGTAGAGGTTTTCTTCGTCGGACCAGGCGGCACTTCCCATATTGGCGTAAAGTTTCTTGGGACCAAATTCTGGGGCTGCGATGGAGAGGCTGACATATTCCTTGCCTGAGGTTTCGCTCAAATTCTGCTGATTTGGCGCGATGTCGATCTCGGCCTAGATGCTGACGGTGCGCAGGTGGCCCTTGTAACGACCGTCATTTTCTTTGTGAACATAACCGATTGCAGTCATTTGAAGTCTCCTATTGGATGTTCGTTTGGGAACCATTCCCCGGCTATGCGGGACTGGAGATGGCAGGCCTGACATGAGTAATTTCTGTTGCTGTTGATAAGTAATGTTTGGTTCCATTGCGTAAATTCTTGACTGGTTTGGACTTTGTGTCTTTGCCTTGACGGGCGCACTCCTTGCCTCCCCCAAACAAAAGGATATCGTTGGGTTTGCACTTCTGGGGAGCGTTACGGGTGTTGGCGGTAGAACAATGCGCGATGTGCTCATGGGAGCACTTCCTGTGTCTTGGGTACAAAAGCCTACTTACCTTCTCACCTGTGTATTGGTCTCATGTGCAGTCTTCTTGTCGCCCATCTCGTTCAATCGCGGCAGCGTCTCTTGATTTGGGCTGACGCCGTGGGACTCGCACTTTTTCTCAGTGACCGGTGCAGATATTGCACAGAACCAAGGAGGTGGATCGGTCGTTGTTATTGCGTTGGGCGTGGCCACGGCGACCTTCGGTGGGATCATTCATGATATTTTGGGCGGAGACATCCCCGTCATTCTCCGCCGCGAAATCTATGTAACGGCCTCATTTTTAGGTGCTTCAGTCTTTGTGCTCTTACTGCACTTTGATCTGCCCAAGAACCCCGCACTTGTCGCTGGTTTCCTAGCAGCGTTTCTGCTCCGCGGAGCAGCTGTTACTTTCAATCTATCACTTCCTGTCTTTGCCCGATCAATCGAAAACGGCAAGGAATAGCTTTGATCAGTCTTCAGCAATATCTTCGGCCCAAAGTTCTGGTTTCGCTTGAATGAAGCGCGTCATCAGTGCGACGCAATCGGGATCATTTGCAACAACGACTTCAACACCACGCGACCGCAGAAACTCTTCGTTGCCGCCAAATGTGGTGTTTTCGCCGATAACAACACGAGGGATTCCAAATTGTATGATCGTTCCAGTACACATCATGCAAGGGCTGAGCGACGTATAGAGCGTTGTGTCGCGATAGGTTTTCTGGCGTCCTGCTTTGCGCAGTGCATCCATTTCGCCATGGGCAATAGGATCGCCACCTTGAACACGTTGATTGCGGCCCTGCGAGACGAGCGTTTCACCGCGTGCCAGCACAGATCCAATCGGGCAACCGCCCTCCTCAAAACCAGCTTTGGCTTCGTTATAAGCTTCGCGCAAAAAGCGCTTGTCGGTTTCGGTAAGCATGCTTCAACCCGATTCTGAGTTCATTGAGCACAGATATTGTCAATTCATGTTGGACAATGCAATGGCCCGACCAAAGAGGCCGGGCCATAACTTAATTACGAGACTGAAAAATCACTTCCTGATAATCATCTTCTCCGGACCATAAGGATGATGGGTGATGTTGCGGTTGCCATCTTCAGTGATTACGAGAATATCATGCTCGCGGTAGCCGCCAGCACCGGGCAAATGATTGGGAATGGTGATCATTGGCTCCATGGAAACCACCATGCCAGGCTCAAGCACTGTGTGGCAATCTTCGCGCAATTCAAGGCCTGCTTCTCGACCATAGTAGTGGCAGAGCACGCCGAAGCTGTGGCCATAGCCGAAGGAGCGGTATTTCAAAAGCTGATAGCTTTCATAAATTTCGTTGAGTTCCTTTGCCACATCTGAGCATTTGTTACCGGGCTTCAAAAGCTCTATGCCGCGCTCGTGCACTTTGATATTAACGTCCCAAAGCCGAAGGTTTTCATCCGTTGCCGTTTCGCAGAACAGTGTGCGTTCGAGTGCCACATAATAACCCGCCACCATGGGGAAGCAGTTGAGGCTCAAGATATCGCCACTTTCCAATTTGCGGCTGGTCACAGGGTTGTGTGCGCCGTCGGTGTTGATACCGGATTGGAACCAGGTCCAGGTATCCAACAATTCACCGTCAGGCCAAACCTTGGCAATTTCTTTCACCATGGTTGAAGTCGAATGCAAGGCAACCTCATGCTCGCCCACACCAACCAGCGATGCCTCACAGCAGGCAGCTCCACCAATATCGGCGACGCGTGTCATCTTGGTGATGTGTTCGATTTCTTCCTGCGATTTAATCATGCGCTGGCGCATGGCAGGCTGGGCAATGTCGACAAATTCCATGTCGGGGAATTCGGACTTCAGCAGCGCCATGGTGTCGAGATTGATGTGATCAAACTCTATCCCTAACCGCTTCACGCCCTTGGTCAGGCCGCGCACGGCATGGAAATAGTTGTCTTTTTGCCAGTCGGTGTAGGTAACATTCTTGCCACCAAAAGTGCGCCGCCAAGGCTGGCCTCCATCAATCCCTGCGGAAATTGACGTGCAGCCCTTATGGTCAACTACGAGTCCATAGCGACGACCGAAGTAGCAGAACATGAAATCAGAGTAGTAACAGATGCTATGATAGGAGGTGAAAAGGGCCGCATCGATCTTGGCTTCAACCATGTGCTTGCGGATATTGTCTTGGCGACGCTTCATTTCCTTGCCAGAGAAGGTGGGCTTAACTTTTTTTCCATTGCCTTGATAGTCCTGCAACCGTTCTCTCATCGTCGTCATCCTTGTTTCGTTTGAAGTTTGATTTTTTTATGCTGTGATCGAAAATTCATCCCGCAACGCTTTCACAATGCCATCGGTGCAAACTGCCAACATCAGGTCACCCTTTTCGCGCGAGGCATGCTTGGGTGACGACAACGTACCACTGGCCGGTGTCCATTCAGACTTGACGGGATAGACATCATAGGGCGGGAAACTCGCCGGTGGGTGGTCAATGGCGCGGTCGAGTTCAACAAAATCTGGATAAAGCGAAAGCATCAATGAGGTTTCAAGTACACCACCGTGTTCCACCGCCCAGCCGGGGAAACCGTCGGGGTAGATCTGCGCAATCGTGTCTTCAATGACGAAGTCCCAATAAGAGAGAACCACGATCTTCACGTTCTTGATGTCGTCCCACCGCAATTCACGCAAAGCCAGGTCAACAGCTTCAGTGATAAACCACGAGTTTTCGTAGTGACCATTCACGATGCAAAAATTGCGCCCACCATGACGTGCAAATTCCTTGATCACATCACGCAACTGATGAACCAGCGTTTGTCCTTCGAGGCTGACGGTGCCTGGCATGTGATTGCCGCCGCCGCACTTCTGCTGCGACTTGTAACCGTAGACGAATGAAGGCGCGACAAGGCCGCCGACTTCCTCGGCCACGCGGCGGGCAAATTCGGTTGGCAGTAACACGTCGACATGCAGCGGCATGTGGTGTCCATGTTGCTCCATCGAACCCAAAGGAATGAGAATTGGAGTTTTTCCGTCTTTCACCCTGGCGTGAAAGTCGGGCCACGGCATTTCCGCCGCAAAGGGCCGTTGCTTCGACATGGTTTTCTCCCGCTGATCTTTATATTTCTTGGAAAGCTAAGATGATTGCCTTGATATGGGAAATTCATTTAAGTTATTCTCACATAAGTTTCGTTTAGGAGTAAGCCAAAGTGGCAATCAATCTTCCGACAGATGTTTTGCGTACGTTTCTTGCTGTGATTGACCTTGGCAGCTTTACCAAAGCCGGTCAGCTTCTAGGGCGCACACAACCTGCTATCAGCCTGCAAATTCGAAAACTCGAAGAACTGGTAGGCCTCAAATTGATGGATACCTCCGGACGCACCATTGTTTTAACGCGTGAAGGTGAAAACCTTGCACGTTATGCGCGGCAACTGCTTGTTATGAACGATGAGATTGTGGCCAGGCTGCAAAAAAAGGACTCGGCGGGGAGCTTGCGTGTTGGACTGCCAACCGATTACGCCATCTCTTTTTTCCAGACGGCTTTGGGGAATTTTGGCAAAGCCAATCCCGAGGTGCAGATGTCAATTCACTGTGAGATCAGCGATGCTTTGATACCGATGTTCGAGCGTGATGATCTCGATGTGGTCGTTGCCATGTTTGATGGCCAGCCACCCCCGGGCCTGATTTACACTTGGGCTGAAAGGCCGTTGTGGACCGTGGGTGTGGCATCCGATGCCCATACGAAAACACCCGTGCCCATTGCTG
>JAYUQS010000091.1:0-4619 GCA_043756645.1 Hyphomicrobiales bacterium
GGCTTCCGGGTGGGTCTTGTGGTATGCCTCCATTCACTACGGGATGGACGCCCCATGGTTTTGCTCCGGCGTGGTCTGATGGCCTCGCCGAAAAGAGGAGGCCATGATCAGCGGCAGGGAGGTGTTCAATGCGGGTGCAGAGCCCAAGGGGAACGCTGAACGTGAAACCACAGGGCAGCAAAAATCCTGTTACGCGTGGGGAAACCCGACGCAATCATAGCGGCTCTAAACTAAGCCGCATTACGCGAAGGGTTTCCCCCGCGTCTCCCTCTAGCGATTGCTTGCAATCGCGGGAATGCCAGCCTGGCGATTGCTTGCAATCGCGGAGCGGGCGTCTGCCAGACCACCGGGGTTCCGTGTGAACTTGGGCACCGTCGTATCCACATGCCAACGCCAAAACTTCCACGTGAAATCAAGTCTTGCAATTGTCGTAATTAACGCCCATATGCCGGTCATCGAATTTCGGCTGACTGGCTTGAGACAACACTTTGTTACACTGAGTGCATTAGACCTTTCCCTTACTTCCTAAATATCGATTGGCCATTCCGCATGTCGCGGAGGTGGCTGAAACGTCTATGCATTACAAGGATTACGAATATGGCAACAGGTACAGTCAAGTGGTTCAACAGCCAAAAGGGCTTCGGCTTCATTCAGCCAGAAGCAGGTGGCCCGGATGTGTTCGTTCACATCTCAGCCGTTGAACGCGCTGGCATGCGTGGCCTTAACGAAGGTCAGAAGGTCGGCTATGAGCTGGTCGCTGATCGTCGCACGGGTAAGTCTTCGGCTGATAAGCTCGAAGCACTCTAAGACAAGCGCCGTTTGAAAGTTCAGTCAGCCACGGATGTACTGGCGGCTGAATCTCTACGGTTTGTGAAGTGCCGGACGAATAATCCGGCACAAACTTTTTTGAAGATAAATTTTAAACCGAAAGGCCCCAATGCGCATTCTCGTCCGTGATAATAATGTGGAGCAAGCGCTCCGTTTCATGAAGAAGAAGATGCAGCGTGAGGGCCTGTTTCGTGAACTGCGTATGAAGGAGGCTTTTGAAAAGCCATCTGAAAAGCGCGTTCGTGAAGAAGCCGAAGCCGTTCGCCGCGCCCGCAAAGCCCAGCGCAAGAAGCTGCAGCGCGAAGGCCTGCTGCCAATGCCAAAGCTGAAGCCGCGCCCCGAACGCAAAACCGGCAGCCCATTCCCGTCCACATCACGTGATGGCGCAGCACCTACAACAGTTGGCGCAGCACCGCGCTACTAAAATTCGCACCATGTGTGCTGAAAAAGCCCCGGCGTTTTGCCGGGGCTTTTTTTATCCGAGATGCGAGAGAATATCGGCATCGCGTGACTTGAAAAATCCTGCCGTTGTTTGCGGTTTCCGCACTGCGCCGCTGTCGACGTAAAGAACATTGTCCGCAATCAACTTCGCATCCTCAGGCTGATGCGTCACCATCAACACGGTTAAAGCCCGCTCGGTTTGGATGCGTTTCACCAGCAGTAGCATCTCGTTCCGAAGGGCAGGGCCAAGTGCTGCAAAAGCTTCGTCCAATAAGAGAATCGGTTTCTGCCGCACCAACACCCGCGCCAAAGCAATGCGCTGCCGCTCCCCGCCGGACATGTCTCCGGGCTTGCGTGTGGCCAAAGCTGAGATACCAACATCGGCGAGAGCTTGATCAACCCGCAACCATTGTTCCGTCGTCAACTTAAGACGGGGCACCACACCAATCGCAACATTGTCCCGTGCCGTCAGATGCGCGAAACTATTATTGTCCTGAAACACAAAATTCACAGGCCGCATTGCGGGTGACGTGTTGGTGTGATTCTCTTCGCCCAACAATATGTGCCCACCGGCCAAATGATCAAACCCGGCAATGATATTCAGCAAGGTTGATTTGCCAGCCCCACTTGGACCCAGCACAGCCGTCACACTTGCGTGCGGCAAAGCAAAGTCTATCGCCAAGCGAAAACCTTCGCGCAGGTAAGTGCCGTTCTGAATTGATATCATGTCCACCGCGAATACCTTTGTGCCAAACCCGTTGCCACAAGACAAAGAGCAGCCAGAATCAAAGCCGTGCCACCCGCCGCATCGGATTGATAATGTCCCATCTGCTGTTGCACGAGTGACGGCAAGGTAATCAATCCATTCGAACCCAGCATTGTCACTGCCGTCAAATCGCCCAAGGACAATACAAAGGCCAACATCATAGCCTGCGCCAAGGGAGCCCGAAGCGCAGCCAAATCCACAACAACAAACCGGCTCCATCCACGGATTCCAAGTTGGTCACACAAGCGATCATGATTGAATGCCGCCCTTGAAAAAGCAGGTGCCAATACCGATAAAACAAATGGTAAGGACATCAAGGCGTTCATTACCGCTATGAGAGTTGCGGCGAGTACTATGGTGTTATCAAATTGCCGAAATGCCAAAAACCAACCCGTCGCAATCACAGCAGGCGGAACAATGAAACCCGCAAAACCAATTGCCGTTAAAACACTCCGCCATTCAGGCTTTCGTGTCAGCGCTGCGGCCATGCCCCACGCCAGCGGCAATGCAAGACAACAGGTGAAAAATGCCAATACAAAACTGGTGAACAACGCCTCCATCAAAACCCTTGTGAAATTGATGTGCAATATGCCTTGCGCAAAGACGCTCAGTAAAACCGGAAGCACCAACATAGCGGCAGTGGCGATCATCAAAAAATCCAAACTGCGACTTACCTTAGTGCGACCATCATAACGTTCCGATTTTACACGAAGCGTTGCGGAAGTCAGCGGTGTCATCAAAGCCTTTGCAGCGGCCCAGACCAAAAACCCGCTCAATATAATTTGCATCAGCGTGAGTGTGAGTGCGCGTGGCACGTCAAAGTCCATCCGCAGTGATTGATAAATCGCGACTTCAAGCGTCGTTGCTTGCGGCCCGCCGAACAACAGTACAATCACAAAACTGCTGGCGCATAACAGGAAAACCAATGCGACAATGCGGGGCAGGGCCCGTTGCAGCACCGGCCAATCCACATGCCAAAACACAGTCCGGTCAGAAAAATTAAGTTGCGCAGCAAGCCTATGACTTTCGGCTGGTGTTGCGTTCAAATTTTCGAACAGCAAGCGCACCACAAGGGGCAAATTGAAAAACACATGCGCCAGCAAAATGCCATTCAAACCATAAAGATTAAATTGCCCGCCAAATAACCCCGCCGAACCGTAAAGAGAAGCAAGACCAAATATGCCAACAATGACCGGAAGTGAAAGCGGCAAGGCAAACATCCCCAACAGAAAGTCACGTCCCCAAAATTGCTGTCGTGCGAAGGCCCGCGCAATAAACAGAGCGGGAATAACCGAAAGCAATGTGGAGGCAAAGGCTTGCAACACTGTAAAGCGCAACACACGCCAAGCATAAGCATCGGGAAAAACCACTGCTCCATTTTGCCAGCCGAAATATACGAGTGGAGCAAGTCCAAGCGCTATCGCTGCAAGAATAATGAAAGGAGCAATGCGGAGCACAGACTTACTTTCCGCTTGTTGCCAGCCATTCCTCAATCCAGGCCTTGCGGTTGTCACGCACATCGTCGGCCGAAAACAGCAAGGTCTGATCCGGTTTCACAATGCTGTTGAATGCCTCGGGCAGAGCAATTGAGGTTTCACCCGCAGGCAACATCCAGTTTGTTGTCGGAATCTCATTCTGGAAAGCAGGCGTCAGCATGAAGGATAAAAATTTCTGTCCCAAGGCTTTCTCAGGGGAAGCCTCGATGACCGCAGCAACTTCAATCTGCAAGTAGTGTCCCTCGGAAAATTTAGCTGCCTGATAGCGTGAAGAATTTTCCGCAACCACATGATAGGCTGGCGACGTGACATATGAAAACACCATCGGCGCTTCGCCTTTGACGAAAAGTCCGTAAGCCTCTGACCATCCTGGAGATGTGGTGAGGATACGAGGTTGCAGTTTCGCCCATGCCTCATTCGCCTTTTCGCCATAGACGGATTTCATCCACAGCAAGAATCCAAGTCCGGGCGTAGACGAACGGGGATCCTGTAGAATGATTTTTTGTGTTGCGTCGCCATTGACCAGTTCATCCAAACTGGTGGGCGGTGACTTCATTTTCTCGGTGTCATACACCACGGCAAAGTGGCCGTAATCGTAAGGCAGAAAAGTTGTGTCAGTCCAGCCACCCGGCACTTGAGCTTTGGTTACGTCAGCACCATGTGCTCCAAATAAACCCGTGCCGATCGCTTCAGCAGTCAAATTTGTATCAAGTCCCAACACCACATCAGCTTTGGTGCTGGGGCCTTCCAATTTCAAGCGATTCAACATTGCCACGCCATCGGTAACCGCCACCCATTCCACTATGCAGTCACACGTCTTTTCGAAAGCGGTTTGAATTTTGGTGCCTGGTCCCCATTCCGAGACAAAGCTTTCATAGGTGTAGATTGTCAACGTATCTTTGGCCTCTGCCGCAGCGGTAAGCGAAGTGAATAGCGCAAGGGAAAGCAATAATGTCTTCATAATATTCTCCATGAGCCAACAAAGCGAATGGAGATGGGAACTGAAGATAGTCCCGCTTTCAATCCCTCCGCTGGCATAATCCAGATCAGGTTCAGCGGGTTGGACTTTTGTCCTCTCAGCTTTGTAT
>JAYUQS010000092.1:0-13373 GCA_043756645.1 Hyphomicrobiales bacterium
GCTTGGCCTTTTAGAAACTGATATTGGCTTTGACGGACACGCCCTTGCCAACATCATTGGCGGCCCGCGCTTCTTTTATATCCCCGTGAAAACCATGGACGCGCTGAACCGAGCAAAAGTGCACGAACCCTTTTGGACCGAAATGTTGGCTCCAATGGGCCACATGCACGCAGGCTATATTTACACGCGCGGCGGCGCAAACCCGAACACGCACTTCCGCGCCCGCATGTATGATCCGGGCGGTGGCATTCCAGAAGATCCGGCAACAGGTTCAGCCACGGCACTTGTTGCAGCCCAATTGCTGACGGCTGAAAATCTTGGTGATGGCACCCACCGCTGGCAGTTTGAGCAAGGCTATGAGATGGGCCGTCCGTCTGATTTGCGATTGGAAGTTGATGTGAATGCAGGCAAGCTTACAGCTGTTCGCGTGGGCGGTTCAGCAGTACGCATGATGAGCGGGGAGATTGAGATTTGACCATATACACTATCGTCGTGACGCTGCACTTGTTAGTCATTGCACTTGGCATCGGCTTTAGCGTTTCAAATTTCATCAACACCCGTTTGGCTCTAAGCCAAGGCGCTGATTTCGCCAAAGGCTTGGCCTTGCAGCGCCGCACCATTGCGCGCTTTGGCGATGGCGTGATCACTTTGATTTGGGCGACAGGACTGCTGTTGTTGTGGCTCGCATGGCCATTGGCGTTGGGCGCTGCTTTCCACGTCAAAATGCTATTCGTGGTTTTGCTCACCGCTCTGCACGGTTATGGCCGCGGCTTGGGCGAAAAAATGCGCCGCGAAGCGTCCATGGCGCAATTGCCAAAGCTCAGCGGCGTGATTGGTGGTGTTGGCTTTTCTGCGATGGCCGCACTGCTCTGCGCAGTGCTGGCGTTTCGGACGTGATTATTCGACCTGCAAAAGCACCTTGGCTTCTGCCGTAACAGCCAAGCCTTCATCAGTATTACCAGCACCGCAAAGCTGAACGGCGTTATTGCGCAAGTCTTCAGCTTGCAGCTTGACGTCAGCAGCCAAGCCGTCTTGTGCCAAAGCGGCATCCAATTTGGCCACGTCAGTTTGGCAATCATCGGCAAAGCTCACGTCTGAAAGTGCCGTTAAAATAAGAGTTGTCGCAAAAACTGTGCGGATCATGATTCTACTTTTCCCGTCCTGAAAATCTAAAATCGCTCTTGCCTATCAATTGTGACCAGACTTTGCCCTGAGTAAGGTTTGTTCCCGACAAGATTAACAAGAGCAGAAAGCCGGGCCACCGGAAGACAGGGTAGCCCGGCCAAATCTTATTGTAAGCCGACCAAGGTTTTCAATTCCATTGTGGCGGTGCCGCAACCAGCCTCATCCTTGGCGTCACGGGCGACCATGGCCTTATCCATCAGCTCTTTTGCTTTAACCGTATTGGCTTCATCCAATTTTACGGTTTTCATGGCTTCATCGATCTTCGTCAGATCAGTTGCACAATCGGCAAAAGCCGGAGCTGCAAGCAGCGTTGTTGCAAAAGCAGCGGCAATGAATGTCATCTTCATGGATAGTCTCCTGTTAGAATGGTGGAAATCAACGCCGTCCACTTTTCAAACTGCAAGCCCCGCAATTGAGGCTGTATTCACTTCCATGAGTGACCGCGCAAATGCGGTACAAGGAGAATGTGCGGAGCGAATGGTGCGAGGGCAGGGCGAGAATGTGATGAATTACGGCAAGTGGTTGACAGATTGTCGCGCTGTGGCTTAAGACACTCCCATGCGCATTCTGCTGCCAACTCTGCTCCTGCTTAGCTGCCCCTGAGGGCCGCCCGGGCGAAGCCTTGGCTCTCTGGGGAATATGACCTAAGAGCCACATGAAGCAGAAAGATTTTCCAAAATGATGATTTCCCCCCGCGAGAAATACCGCGCCTATCCCCCCGTCGCCTTGGCTGACCGCACTTGGCCCAACAAATCCATCACCTCCGCCCCCATGTGGTGCAGTGTTGATTTGCGCGACGGCAACCAAGCCCTGATCGAGCCCATGGGCCATGAGCGCAAATTGCGCATGTGGAACGCACTCGTCAAAATGGGTTTCAAGGAAATCGAAATCGGTTTTCCGTCAGCGTCACAAACCGATTTTGATTTTTGCCGCTTCCTCATCGACAACAATAAAATTCCTGATGACGTGACCATCCAAGTCTTGGTGCAATGCCGTGAGGAATTGATCACCCGCACGTTTGAAGGCATTCGCGGTGCGAAATCGTCCATCGTGCATTTCTACAATTCCACATCAGAATTGCAGCGCCGCGTCGTCTTCCAAAAGGACCGCGAAGGCATCAAGCAAATTGCCGTCAGTGGTGCGAAACTCATCAAGACTTTGGCGGAACAAAGCGGCATGGAAGATGCGATCCGTTTTCAATACTCACCTGAAAGTTTCACCGGAACCGAACTCGATTACGCCGTCGAAATTTGCGAAGCCGTCATGGATGAAATCCGACCAACAAAAGACAAGCCGCTGATCCTCAACCTGCCAGCCACCGTCGAAATGTCGACGCCCAACATTCACGCCGACCAGATTGAATGGTTCTGCCGCACTATCAAAAACCGTGACAGCATTATCATTTCCCTGCACCCTCATAACGACCGCGGTGCCGCCGTTGCCGCAACTGAATTGGGCATTCTCGCCGGTGCTGACCGTGTTGAAGGCACACTGTTTGGCAATGGTGAGCGCACCGGCAACGTCGACATCATCACCCTGGCCATGAACATGTTCACCCAAGGCGTTGACCCGAAGCTCGATATTTCCAACATCAACGACCTGATCCGCATGGCCGAATATTGCACGCAACTGCCCGTGCACCCGCGCCACCCCTATGCCGGGGAATTGGTATTCACCGCCTTCTCAGGCTCACACCAGGACGCCATCAACAAAGGCTTCAAGGCCATGAAGGCCTCGAACAAACCGCTGTGGGAAGTGCCCTACCTGCCGATTGACCCGATGGATTTGGGACGCTCCTATGAGGCCGTGGTGCGCATCAACAGCCAATCCGGCAAGGGCGGTATTTCCTACATCATGGAAACCGAACACGGAATCGAACTGCCGCGCCGCCTGCAAATCGAATTCTCGAAAGTCGTGCAATTGATCGCTGATGGCGAAGGCGTCGAACTTGAAGCGAGCCGCCTGTGGAAAGCCTTTGAAGAAGAATATCTCGACGGCAACGGTGCCTACGGCTTCATCGAACACAAAGCCGCGAGTGACCACGGCCAACAACCGATCACCGCAAAGATTACACGCGATGGCGACGTGAAGACCATCAAAGGCGCGGGCAACGGCCCCATCGACGGCTTCTGCGACGCCTTACGCAAAGAGTCAGGCCTCACCTTCGACGTGGTAGACTACCGCGAACACGCCATGGGTCATGGAGCGAATGCAAGTGCGGTCGCTTACATGGAACTGCGCGTGGCTGACGGCACGACAGTGTTTGGTGTGGGGATTGACAAGAACATCGTGGTGGCCTCGCTGAAAGCGGTCGTGAGCGGCGTAAACAGGGCGACGCGGGAGTAACACTTAGCCCCTCATCCGCCCTGTCGGGCACCTTCTCCCGTTACAAGAAACGGGAGAAGGCTGATTGCATTTGCCTTCTCCCGCCCTTCGCGCGGGAGAAGGTGCCCGAAGGGCGGATGAGGGATTGCAATTTCACCTCTTTGTGTTAACCTCTGTGTAGAGGTTCACACATGGCCACCAATCTTGCACTCGACCCCAAATTGCTTGACCGCGCACTGAAAGTCAGTGGCGAGAAGACGAAGAAGGCTGCTGTCACCAAGGCGCTTGAAGAATTCGTGGCGCGGCGGAGCCAAAAGAAGTTGCTCGATTTGATGGGCAGTCTCGAATGGGACGAAAGCTACAACTATAAGGTTGAGCGTTCGCGCTCGTGACGCTGTTTGTTGACACCTCGGTTTGGTCGCTGGCCCTGCGGCGGGATCTGGTCCCAGATGTGCCTCAAGTCCTAGCGCTGAAACAAGCCCTGCAATCAAGCCAGCAAATTGTAACAACAGGCTTGGTGTTGCAGGAATTGCTGCAAGGCTTCAGTGGCCCGAAACAAGCCGATGCCCTGATCGAACGCTTCCGCAGTTTGCCGCTGATCACGCCTGACCGACAAGACCACATCGCAGCGGCACAACTGCGAAATGCATGCCGAAAGCGCGGCGTGCAAACCGGCACCATCGACGCCCTGTTCGCGCAACTCTGCCTGCGACACAGCCTGACACTGTTAACCACGGACGCTGACTTTCAACATATCGCACAGGTCGAGCCACGATTGAAGCTGTGGGGCTGAGGGCCTTGGCGTGTCAACGGATTTGATGCTGTAGATGCAATTGCAATACGACATTGCGAAGACGCGAAAGCTGGCGAAGGGGACTAAGGTGTTGAAGCGGAATCGGGCAGCTTAATTTGGCAGTTACACGCTCTACAACCTTTGCACCTGTAACCGAAATATACGTGACACCCGGAATGAGAGCTTGAACGTAAGTATCTTTTATGGTACACATGCACTCATGGACAACAATCTCCAACCAATTCCAATTTCATTTTGGAAAACCATTTTGGGGAAAGAGCCTGTGCGTGAGTTTCTGCATGATCTGCCATTTGAAGACAAAAAGGTTATTGGTCGCGATGTGTCGCGACTGCAATTTGGTTGGCCAATTGGAATGCCACTTGTCCGAAAGCTGCAAAACCCAATCTGGGAGTTAAGAAGCAGTCTGCCGAGCAAGCGAGAACTTCGCATTTTATTCGTCGCGGGAAACAACAGGCTCGTGCTTCTGCATGTTTTTATAAAGAAGTCGCAAAATACGCCACCTGCCAATTTGCACTTGGCGCTACAAAGAGCAAAGGAATTGGAACGATGAAGCTCAAAGAAAAACATATTGGCTCTTCGGTTGACAGCTGGCTTGAAGAGGAAGGCCTGCTCGAAGACGCAACGAATTTTGCGATCAAGAGTGTTCTCGCTTGGCAATACACCGAAGCCATGAAAAAGAAGAAACTGAGCAAAGTCAAAATGGCAGAAGCCATGAAAACCAGCCGCGCCCAATTGGACCGCGTGCTCGATCCCAATTCAGGCAATGTTACGCTGACGACACTGCGGAAAGCAGCAGCAGCGGTGGGCAAGACACTGCGGGTGGAACTGGTGTGAGTCCAAAATATCTGCAAACAATGCTACAAAGGTGAAGGTGGCAATTGATCAATCGTGGAAGTCGTCAATAGATCTCAACTTCGCAGCGACAGAGTAGACTGCGCCATCAACCATCGCCTTCTCACCGCCCTTAAAAACCAAGACAATCCCCTGAAAACCGTCATTCCCGCGCACGCGGGAATCCAGACTTTCAACAAGCGAGCCGGCGGAAAGTCTGGACCCCCACTTTCGTGGAGATGATGGAATTATATATTAAATACAGTTACTTAAATCGTTGATTTTGAACGTTTTACGACTCTGTGCGGAAAAGGGGACGCGTCCCATAAGCGCTAACTTAAGCTAATCTTTCACCCCTCCCCATGCTGCGCATGGGCGAGGGGTAAGAAATTGGCTTAAGTTAGCGCCTATGGGGACGCGTCCCCTTGATCTGCCCCCACCCCACGTCGTCTCCGTGGGACGCCGCTGATAGCGGCATTTGCCCGAGACTTGCTGGGATGGTTTTGTTGGATACAAATGTGGAGTATGCCGAAACATAGCCCATCGACCGCGCGGTGTCAAGTGTTATTTTCCTAATTTAGACTTACGACCTCACTCCGCCGTCGGATGTGGATTTTCAACATCTTGCGTGTGTGTTGACATCGGCGCTGCCGCATCTCCCACACGTCCCAAACCATAAATCCCCGCATGCAGGCCCCAATAGCTCACCGCAAACACCGTCAAAAATCCCGCCAGCGACGCTGGCAGCAGCACGATGTTCTGCCGGATCGCATTCATGAAACTCAGCTCGCGCTTGTGATCCACCGAAATCGCCACGATGATCATCATGATCAGAGCATGGCCGATCATATCGATGCGGCCGAAGGGATAAACTGCTGATATGAAAATCACCAACAATCCGAGGGCCGAAAGTCTGCGCACCAGTGGCGTGGCCAGCAAGCCAAAGCCCAGCGTGAATTCAGCCACCCCCGCCATCGAGATGAACGCATCACGCGGGATTCCAAAGGTGAGGAAGGGGCGTTCTGCCACCAGCGGATAAAACCAATCGGGGTAAGCGAATTTTTCCAGGCTCGACCACATCAGCGCAATGGCCACGGCCCAGCGCAACACTTCAAAACGGTGCGTGCGCCACTGCTCGTTCGACGAGGCGGCCAATACCAGATAAGCCGCAACCCCCACACCCAAAGCCAGATAATCAAACAGGTGGAACAGCTCATAATCCCGCAACGCCAAAAGCCACAGCCCGATAATACCTGCTGCTGACAGCGGCATAGTGCGTTTCGAAAAAATACCAGCGGCGATGAGCAGCTGCACCCATGACACCCATTCGGCAGGGGTCTTCAAATCAGGTGTCAAGTAAACCCCGCCCACAGCAAAAATCGCCACGAAGAATGCAGCGATGACGCAACGGATGAAATCATCCAATCGGTTCCATAAAGGGTCGGACGCGCGATCTATCATACCCATAACGCTATTGCCGAAGCGGGATTGTTCGACGACGCGCGTCAATATCAAAAACACCATCACCAAAACAATGCCCGCCCAAAACCATTGGTCGGTCAACGTCGCGCTGACGGGGCGGGGAGAGGCCTTGACGATATAGGGTGCAAACCATTTGACGTGGGCCTCAGCGGCTGTGGCCGGTAAAAGCGCCACGAAGGCGATGGCGAGAGACTTAAACTTCATAGCCTGTTGTTCCACTTCAAATGAAGGACGAACTTCCTACGCTTCTATTTGGGCCCTTTTGCGCCACATTGACATGAGGCCAAAAGGCGCGGGAACTTTTTTGGCTTAGCCCGCAAGCGCGTTCAGTTACCATTCAGCTTCTGCATGACAAACCGGCATTGTCGCTTCATTGCAATCGTTTGGCCTCATGCTTTCCTGTTGACGGAAGGCTTTCGAGCAGGTCATCTTGCATTGAAGAGACGACGGCGAGGAGCCGGATTCGAGATTTTTTAATCGGGAGGTTTCCGTGGCACGATCGTTTTTGAAGGCCCAGTTATTGGTGTCCGTTGCAGCTTTGCTCACATTGTCCAGCGCCAGTTTTGCTGAAGTGGTCATTTACAAGCCTGCCAATGATGCGGAAACCAAAGCGCAAGCGGTGTTGGACAAACATTGTGCGCGTTGTCACCAGGACAGCAAATTGGTGAAACGCGAAAAGCCGGCAAAAGGCTTTGGTGACGTGCTGCAACTTGATGCCTTGGGTGCGAATCCCAAACGGATTTTACCGGGCAATCCTGATGGCTCCACAATGTTCCAAACAATTGCAAATCAGCAGATGCCCTATGATCTCTATCAAGAGGGCGATTTTGAAAAGCCATCTGTTACGCCAGATGATTTAACTGCCTTGCGCAATTGGATCACGGGTTTGAAGGTGGAATGCAAACCCGGCAACTTGGCTTACAAAGACATTGTCAATGTGATGTATCAGGATCTCGGCAGCTTGCCTGAACATAAGCGGGCCAACACGCGATACCTTTCATTGGCGAATTTAAAAGCATCATGCGCGTCTGATTCCGAAATGGATGTGTATCGGCAAGGTGCTGTGCGCTTGTTGAATTCGCTTTCCACCAATTCTGATGTGCTGGTGCTCAATGATAGTTTGGTTGGCGATGATAAAGTCATCGTGCGCTTCAACCTTGATGATTTAAATTGGACACCGGAATTGTGGGAAGAAATTATTTCGCATTATCCCTATGCCGCGCGCCCGGTGGACAGCCAGTATGATGCATTGACGCAAGGTACGCGCACGGACATTCCCTATGTGCGCGCGGATTGGCTGGCATTCTTCGGGGCGCGGCCAGCGCTCTATGATCGTATTCTCAACTTGCCGCCCACTTATCAAGAGTTGGAAAAGCAAGTGGGCGTGGATACGTTTGACAACCTGCGAAAGTATTTGGCGAAACGTTCCGGCTTCAAAGAGTCAGGTGTTAGCCAGCACAACCGCTTGATTGAACGCCACCCGATTTCGACTGGCTATTTCTGGACGTCTTATGATTTTGCAGGCACCAAGACACGGCAGAATTTGCTCGAATATCCGTTGGGACCAAAAGGCGTGTTCGATAAATACTTCTCTTATGCCGATGATTTTGCTTTTGAACATGATGGTGGTGAAACCATTTTCAGTTTGCCAAATGGTTTTCAGGCTTACTATTTGAATAAGGCGGACGGCACGTCGCTGCAAAAAGGTCCGACTGAAATTGTCCGGGATTTTGCGCGCACCGATTTGGCTGTCACCAACGGCATTTCCTGCATGGGCTGCCACGATCAAGGCATGAAAAATGCGGCTGACGAAGTGCGCAACCACATCGCTGACAATCGATTGTTGACAGGTGATGCGCGCGAGGCCGTGAAGGCGCTTTATCCGCCAAAAGAGGAAATGGATAAGATCATCGAAAGTGATCGCAAACGTTTTCTTGATGCCTTGGTGCGGGCTGGGCTCGACCCCAAGTCAAAGCACGGCACGGATGGTGAACCCGTCAATGCGCTTTCCAACCGCTATGAACGTGATGTGGATTTGAAAGCGGCGGCGGCTGAGTTTGGTGTTGAGCCTGAAAGTCTCGAAACATTGCTGCGCGGTGGTGGTCGCATCGGCGGATCATTCGCTGCACAATTGGCGCAAGGCACGGTGCAGCGGGATATATTTGAAGCTGAATTTGGAAATCTGCTCGACTCTGTTGTGGACGCAAAGTTCATTACGCCGGGGCAGGGCGCCTTTAACTATGCTGAAGTGAAGAGTCATGAAAAACGCGAAACGCCGATTTCTGAATTTAAAGTGACGCTACATTCAGATCAACCAACAGCGCGTGTTGGCGATCCTGCTTATTTCACTGTCACCTCGACCAAGGACTGTTACCTCACGCTGATCAATATCAGCAGCAAGGACGAAGGCGTCGTTATTCTGCCCAACAAATTCAGCCAGGACAATGCAATACGCGCTGGCGAGCAGTTTGTGTTTCCATCAGGCAAAGACGGATATGACTTCAAGTTTGAAGACAAGGGCACAGAAACGGTGATTGCTTTGTGTGACACCAGCGGCGCTGCGATTGATATTCAGCACGATTATGCCAAAGAAGAGTTCACCAAATTGGGCCGCAGCATTTCGGTGAACAAGCGCATTGATAAAGTAAAAGCCATTGACAAGAAAAAAGCCAAACCCGGAAGTGGCGGTTTCGCACCCGACGTGGCACGAACGGCGATCAAGATTAAGGTGAATTGAAACAGATTGCGCAACAAAGCAGTGACCTCATCCGTCTCGCGCGACGCGCAAGACGGATGAGGTCACTATGAAAAAAGCGTCCCTTCTCCATTGAAAATGGAGAAGGTGGATTGCGCGGAGCGCAAGACGGATGAGGTCACTTTGGTGGATGATTGTATGAGAGCATCACTGCAAACCAGCAATAATCCCCGGCAGTTTCGCAACCAAATCTTTGCCCGGGCAAACTGTTTGGGCTTTATCTTTATGAGCAAGTATAGCATCGGATTTGATGTCGTGTTTTTGCATCAACCATTGCAACAGGGTTGTGAGTGATGCTGTTTGAGCAGCGCTCACGTTTTCACTTTCGAAATTACCTTCCACAACCACTTGTATGAAGCCTGACGGATCATAGCCTGTGTTTGTATCGCCGATGGCGTTTACATCTCGTCCCTCAGCCACTTTACCATCAACTGCAATATAGAAATGATATGGCACATCCGGCCAGGCTGGTTTCATGCGTCCATCTGCCAGTTTTTCTTTGGCTTGCGAAAATCGCTGCAAGCCCCGCATTTTTGTCGCCAGCGTTGTCTTTAACTTCTGTGGCGAACCTGTGTGATGCACTAAAATTGCGACTGGTTTTTGCGCCGACATTTTGAGTGATGGCGGTTTTGCTTTCCAGCCATCACGCGATAACACGTCTGGAGCTTCGGCGGCATTTGCCTGCAATGCAAAAGCCAGCAAGAAACCGATGGCAAGATTACTGAACTTGTTTGGCATAGGCATCCGGGAACTGGTCACGCAAGTCATCAGCCATGCTGAGGGCAGAGCCGCGCGAGTCAGCTTCCATCACAACAGCGTAAAGGCCGGGCGTAAGCCTGCTATAGTCGTTTGTATCAATCAGCACGGCTTGCAGTCCGCCATTGCGGGCAGCCTTCAAACGGCTTCGGGCTTTTGAGGCTTGTGCATGCGGATATGCGCCCAAGAACACGGCCCAAGGCATGCTGATGTTGGATCCTGAGGTGCGGGCGGGTGGTTGGGGCGCGGGTTTTTGTTTTTTGACACCAGATCTGTCTTCCGTAAATTCCACACTTGCCTGTTGCTTGGGTTTCCTCTTCGCTTCCTGCTTCAATTCGTTTTCTCTCGCAGCAGCAAGGTCACCATACAAAGTTCCGGCGTAACGTTTGGCGACAGTTTCAAAGGCTGCGGGACTCGCGAGATCTTTTACCGCATCCCACGCCAAACGCGCTTCATCACTGTTGTCGGTTTTGGGTGGCGTTGGTTGAGTGATGATTTTGGGCGGGTCAACAACAGCCGTCTGAACTTGAGTGTCCTTTGGGGCCAAGGCAAAATCAGCCGGAAGGTCATCATAATAGGCCGGGCGTTGGTCGTGGCCGATGGTCTTTCCCATCTGCTCAACTTCATCGCGCACCGACGCAGCAAGGTCACGCAGTTTGATGCCGGGGTTGGCCAATCTTGCCAGCAAAACGCGGGTGTAAACCGATGTTGTTTCAGGATCAGCGTCACTCAAACGGTCCAAAGCCGATTGTCCGGCACCGGCAGAATACATAATGAATGTGCCTTTGGCAGTTGCGACATTGGCAAGGCCGCGTGTGCCGCCAATTGAGCGCTTTCCGCCTGCTGCAAAGGGGTTGTCGCGGCAAGCATCAATAATCAAAATCCGGGCCCCGGCACCTTTTTCGCCGAGAGTGTCCACCAGCGTGAGAAGGCGAAGCGATTCAGATTTCAAAAGTTCAACATTTCCATCATCAGGTGCTGGAACATCAGCGGGCAAAAGATAATTGTCATTCTCAATTTGTATGCCGTGTCCGGAGTAATGCACCAAGACGGTGTCGCCAGGCTCAATGGAGGCATAGAGTTTTGAAAGGGCCAGATTCAAGCCACGACGATCCATGTCGAGGGCTGTTGTCACCCGATAGCCAAGGCTTGACAGTGTTTGGGCAATGGCTCGCGCGTCACCCACTGCTTTTTCAAGTTTCGGAATTTCTTTGTAGTCGTTGATGCCAATAACAAAGGCGATTTTTTTTGCAGCTTGCGCCGGCATTGCCAAAACTGCGGTGAGAATTAAAAACAAAACGAAAAAGCGGCGCATGCTGAGGCCTTATGGACGGTTTACGATTTCAACGCGACGATTGATGGCAGCTTCACCGTCGCCTAAATCTTTCAGTGCCGTTTCGCCAAAGCCGATGGCCTTTAAGCGTTGCGGCTCGACGTCGTGCTGTGCCACCAAATATTGCACAACTGCATTGGCTCGGCGCTGGGAGAGTTCCTGATTATAGTCTTCCTCGCCTTTGGCATCTGTATGTCCGTTGATCAGGAAACGCGATTTCAAAAGGCTTTGGCTTTTTAACGCACCCGCCAAGGTATCAAGTGTGCGATAGGATTCTTGGTTGATCTCGGCAGAGTCAAAGCCAAAGCTGATTGAAAAGTCCAATCGCGGCAGCTCCGCCTTTTCGGTCAATTCGACGATTTTTTTGCGCTCGACCACGCCAATGGAGCGGCTGAGAATACCACTCAGTTCTTTTGCGCTTTTTTGAGCGGGCGTGACCGCAATGGTGCGGGTCAATTTTTTTGGCTGGAGCAGTTTTTGGATATCTTCAGCTGTGAGTTCTTCTTGGGCTTGCGCCATTGCCAAAGGGGCCACACAAAATAATGTGAGAAGCAGCACGGCAGAGAAAGATTTCGCCAGCGTCATAGCAGGTCCTTTCAACACTGCCTTGGCAATGTCTTATTGAAAATCAGAACCCCCACATAAAGTTAGTCCACCCGACTTCGGCTGTCGAGAGAACGAATTTACTATGAGTTGTTCACGAAATACAGGTTATAGTTTGAATTCTGAACGGGAGTTGAACATGCGCATTGAAGCCATATCGATCGGTAAAAATCCACCCAAAGAAGTGAATGTAATTGTCGAAGTGCCGGTGGGTGGCGAGCCTATAAAGTATGAAATGGACAAAGAGGCCGGAACCTTGGTGGTGGACCGGTTCCTTTATACCTCGATGCGATACCCCGGAAATTATGGATTTATTCCACATACTCTATCCGATGATGGTGACCCGATTGACGTGCTCATTGCAAACCAGCGCGGCATTGTGCCGGGAGCCGTCGTTGCGGTGCGCCCTGTTGGTGTGTTGCGCATGCAAGATGAAGCAGGCGGCGATGAAAAAATCATAGCAGTGCCGGTGCCGAGATTGACCCGGCGCTATGAGAATGTGCACAACTACACGGATTTGCCGGAAATCACGCGTCAACAGATTGAACATTTTTTCGCCCACTACAAAGACCTGGAAGGCGGAAAATGGGTTGAGGTGAAAGGTTGGGGCGATGTGGCGGAAGCAGAACAAATGATTTTAGATGCGATTGCCCGCGCACAAAAGTGATTTGACGGTGGTTGTCGTATCCGCTCACGTCCGCTGCATGCGCGCATTCATTGTTTTGATTTTGCTGATGGTGACTGAACCTGCAAACGCCGGAACTTTGGAAGATGTTCGCTCATCAGGTGTTCTGCAATGCGGTGTTGATAATGTCGTGCCGGAATTTTCCGCTTCGCAAATCAATGGGGTTTGGCAAGGCCTGCCGGTAGAATTTTGCCAGGCCTTGGCCTTTGCCGTTATTGGCAATAGCGCTAAGGTCAATTTTACATTGTTGCTGCCAGAAGAACGTGTGGAGGCTTTGCAATCTGGCGAAGTTGATGTTTTGGTCTCCGCTTTGCCAATCTCAGCAGCTTATGAAAGCCGGGAGGGACTGCTTTTCAGTGAACCGCTTTTCACCAATGCCAAGCTTACGGAACACTATGCACCGGCGGTACGCCAAGGTGATGACGCGTGGTTTGTCGCAGTAAAATGGTTGCGTCAGCTGCTCGTTGAAGGTGACAGCACCACCTGCGCAACTTTTGATGATGTCGCGTATTTTGCAAAAAATTGGGGATGCGAAGTTTTAGCCAAGCACGGGCAGATTTTTGCACAGCGCGCGCCCAACTAATACCGACCGACACATGAATTG
>JAYUQS010000093.1:0-4590 GCA_043756645.1 Hyphomicrobiales bacterium
CTTCGGCTCAGTACGCGCTGTTGATGCAGTCGATCTCAGGATTGCCGAAGGTGAATTTTTCGCCATGCTCGGCCCATCAGGTTCCGGCAAAACCACATGCTTGCGTTTGATCGCCGGTTTCGAACAACCCACCACCGGCCACATCGAAATTTTCGGGCAAACTGTCGAAGGCGTGCCACCTTACAATCGGCAAGTGAACACGGTTTTTCAAGACTACGCTCTCTTCCCGCACATGACAATTTTGGACAACGTCGCTTATGGTTTAATGGTCAAAGGCGTCGACAAAACCACGCGTCATCGCAAAGCCGAAGAGACGTTATCCCTCGTCGCCCTCAGCGGCTACGGCAACCGCCGCCCCGGTCAATTATCAGGCGGTCAACGCCAACGCGTGGCTTTGGCGCGCGCACTTGTGAATGAGCCAAAAGTTCTGTTACTCGACGAGCCATTGGGCGCATTGGATTTGAAACTGCGTGAACAAATGCAAGTCGAACTCAAGAGTCTGCAACGTCAACTCGGCATCACCTTTGTATTCGTAACCCACGATCAAGGCGAGGCGCTTTCAATGGCTGATCGCGTTGCGGTTTTCAATGAAGGCCAGATCGTGCAAATCGGCACTCCGGAAGACGTTTATGAAAAACCACACACACGCTTTGTTGCAAGTTTCGTCGGCTCTTCAAACGTTCTATCGCCCGAAGTCTCGGTCAAACTTGGGGGGCCGAAAAAATGGGTGAGTTTACGCCCTGAGCGCATTTCAATCGGCGGCAAAGGCGTCTCCGCCAGAATTACGTCTGTTCACTATCAAGGCGCCACCACCAAGCTTCACGCCACAGTCGCAGGCGGTCATCCGCTGATTGCCGCAGTGCCAGCAGGTGGATTTATGGGCCAAGACAAAATCACGCTCTCCTGGCCAAAAAACGCGATGCATATTCTGGAAGGTGAGGCGTGAGCTTAAAAGCGACAGTCGCAAACCGGAGCATTTTGCGAGGCCTTTCTGACTGGCTATTTCGCAAGCCCAATCACTTTTTACTCTTGCTGTTTGTTCCACCTCTATTGTGGCTCGGGGTGGTTTACGTCGGCTCATTGCTGGTTCTTCTCGCCCACGCCTTTTTCTCAATCGATGAATTCTCAGGCTTTATCGTTTATGAATGGACCTTCTCCAGCATCACGCAACTGTTCCAGCCCGCCAACTACGACGTCATTATCCGCACTGTTGTGATGGCTGCAACCGTCACCATTGCCTCCGCCATCATCGCTTACCCGCTCGCCTATTTTGCCGCGCGCTACGCCAAAGGAAAGTGGAAAGCCGTTTTCTATCTGTTGATCATGCTGCCGCTCTGGTCGAGCTATCTTGTGAAAGTCTATTCGTGGAAATTGATCCTCGCCAAAGAGGGCATCATCTCTTGGATTGCCGCCAAGCTGCACCTCACATGGGCACTGGATGCACTGCTGGCCACACCCGTCATTGGCGGGCCGTCGCTGTCAACAAGCTACATCGGCACCTTCGTCGTCTTCGTTTACATCTGGCTGCCCTACATGATTTTGCCCACACAAGCCGCCTTGGAGCGTGTGCCAACAAACCTCATCGAAGCTTCTGCTGACTTGGGCGGCAATCCCGCCCAAACTTTCCGTTACGTGCTCTGGCCACTCGCTCTCCCCGGCTTGGTAGCAGGGTCAATCTTTACATTCTCATTGACGTTAGGCGATTACATCATCCCGCAAGTCGTCGGCGGCTCACAGCAATACCTTGGCAACGTTGTGTACTTGCAGCAAGGCACCGCCGGTAATGTACCACTCGCAGCCGCCTTCACCATCGTGCCGATTATTATCATGATGATTTATCTGACCGTGGCCAAACGCATGGGGGCTTTCAATGCGCTCTGAGGGTCCACGCCCCGCATGGTGGTTATCGGTCGCAACGATTGCGGCCCTGCTGTTCATCCATGTGCCATTGCTGCTGATTATCGGCTACTCGTTCTCAGCTGATGTGTCATTCCAGTTCCCGCCTTCGGGCTTCACCACAAAATGGTATGGCGAAGCGTGGGAGCGGCAAGACATGTGGGATGCTCTGTGGTTGTCGATGAAAGTCGCAAGCATCGCAACGCTGATTGCGCTTGTGCTGGGCACGCTGGCCGCTGCGGCGCTGTGGAAATCGCATTTCTTCGGCAAAGATTATGTGTCCCTGCTTTTCATTTTGCCCATCGCGCTGCCCGGCATTATCACCGGCATTGCATTGCGCTCGGCTTTCAACATCATGGACATTCCATTTTCGATTTGGACAATCGTGTTGGGCCACGCCACGTTCTGTATAGTGGTGGTCTACAACAACGCCCTCGCTCGCTTCCGCAGGCTTTCCGGCTCGATGATTGAGGCGTCAATGGATTTAGGAGCCGACGGCTTCCAAACCTTCCGCTACGTCATCCTGCCGCAAATTGGCTCTGCCCTTCTGGCGGGTGGCATGTTGGCCTTTGCACTATCCTTCGATGAAGTCATCGTAACGGTATTCACCAACGGCCTCGAAAACAAAACCTTGCCGATCTGGATTTACGAACAACTCTTCCGCCCGCGCGAACGCCCGGTCACCAACGTTGCTGCCGTGCTGGTGATGGTTGTAACCTTGGTCCCGGTGTTGGCCGCCTACTTTCTTACCAAAGACGCCGAACACACTGGCGGTGCTGGCAAATAGCACTCAGCTTTTTGCCAGTTCTTTTTCCTCGTGCCGCACAAACCATTCCACCATGGCACCCCAAACCGTGCGGGCAAGATCGGGGCTTAACCCCGATGTTGCAGCCCGGGCGGCTGCATTGTTGATGACTTCGTCAACACGATCTTGAATGCGGCCCGGCAAGTTATGTTGTTTCTTCACAATCAAAACTTGAGATACCAAAGTTTGGCGTTTGGCCAGAAGTGAAATGAGTTCGCCGTCCAAATCATCAATCTGTTGGCGAAGGTTTGCGAGTACGTGTGCCATATTGAAAAGATGGGGACTGCCCCACCCAAACACCATGCGGCGACTTGCAGCAGCTTAAGGTTTTGCTCTCGCCCGTGGCTCATAAACCCATGGTCTTGCACCCTGAGCAGCCTTGCTGTGCTGCATTGATCCATCAGCGTAGACCGCGAATGCTCCATTGCGCCACACATCAAAGCGATCAACAGTCGCAAGCCGCCCCTTGCAGCGTCGGCGCAAAGGCTCTTGTGAAATCAGAATATCAGCTTTCGGGCAAGGCAAGACCACGGCACTTTGTTTCAATACAAATGCGATACTCACACCCCGTTGCCGCGCCTCGCACAACACCACTGAACACGTCCAAGCGGCACGTTCTAACGCCTTTTTAAAACCGGCCTCGTCACCCGCTTGTGTTAACCAACGCGACACACTTGCAGCCGCTTGTTTCGGCACTGCGGGCACCAATCCCACTTCAGTATAAACCGCTACATTTCCGGCACGCTCATCAACCAACAACAGCGGTTCTCTTTCGCCTCTAAAAACCAAAATTCCCACAACCAACAAAACCGGCACGCCCAACCATTTGAGCCTCCCCATTGGCAAAAGCAAAAACGCCATCGCAATCGCGAGTGTTGCGGCAATGGCCTTAGACAGTAACGCCAATCGAAGCCCTGCCCCCGGCCAACCCGCCACCCAATCCGAAATCAGCATCACTGCTTGCAATCCCCAGCCCATCACTTGCAACGGTAAGCCTTCCAAACCAAACGGCATAAACAACACGCTGGCCATTGCAGCGGGCATGCCGACAAGACTTACAATCGGTAGTGCCAAAGCATTGGCCACCAAACTATAAGGCGCCAACCGTCCAAAATGATGCGCTGCCGGAATGCCTGACAACACGCCCGCCACCAAAGACGTCGCAAAGGACACGACAATCAACAAGAAAAATTTGCGGCCATATCCCGCCACGAAACCCACCTGTCGAACGGGGCTTGGTTGCGGCACCACCTGTTGCCACCAGTGAAAAAACGCAGCCAGCCCCATCACCGCCATAAACGACATTTGGAAACTTGCGGCTAAAGCTTGCTCCGGCGACCACAACAAAATCAACACAGCTGCCAATGCTAAATTGTGCAACGACAAGGCCGGCCGGTCCACCAACACGGCAAAAAACACGACAGCAATCATGATGAAAGATCGCTCCGTTGCGGCACCGGAATCCGCCAACAGCATGTAAAGCAGCCCCACCAATATCGCGAAAGCTGCCGACCATTTTTTGATTGGGTAACGCAACGCCAGAGCAGGTGACAGGGCAAGCAAAGCCCTGATAACCCAAAACGCCCCACCCGCCACAAGTGCCATATGCAAACCTGATATGGACAAAATGTGGAACAGACCTGACGACTGCAAACTCTCATTCATCGCTTTCGGAATGGTGGCGCGCTCCCCCGTGATCAACGCATCAGCAAAGCTTCCCAAGGGTCCGGGGATCGCCGCCTTCACCCGCTCGCCAATAGCCGAACGCAAACCATGAAAAGCCCGCCGCACACTAGAGCATCGTGCTGATTTTGTGAATCGATAGGATTCACAAAATGAGTTTGGCGTGATTCACTGGTTGCGGAGGTGGATCATGATTCGCAGTTATT
>JAYUQS010000094.1:0-4497 GCA_043756645.1 Hyphomicrobiales bacterium
AGATCATAGAGGTTTTTTACCAGCTGCGGAATGAGACGAGGTGCAGACTTTGTGATCTCTGCCCGGTCTTCTTCCGGAACAAGCGGGCCATCCATGGCAAGATCAACGATGCCCATCAGCAGCGTGAAGGTTTCAGTGGCACCGGGACGTGCCATTAACTTGTCGGTTTTATGCCAATGCTTTCCACCCACCTCGATGGCAAACGCAAATCCTTCCGCCCATATTTCCCAAAGTGTTTCATCTCTGTCGACAGCATATTCCGGTTTATAAATACCGTCAGGGCCCTGCAGCTTTTGCTGCACATGGTTGAAGTGTTGCAACACCAGATCAATGAAACGCGCCACACTTTCAATGCCCAGGACATCAAGAGGCAAGATTTCGCCCCAAATCGGCGGAAACCATGTGGTGGTCTTGAGTTTACCGGGACAGCAAATGACGCCGGCAAGATAACCTTCCAGCCATTCAAAGGAGAGATGGTCATCATCAATAATGATCAGCAATTGCTCAAATTCATCACGCTGCTCACGTGTCAGCGGCGTTGAGGGGAGAAGTTCAGGTTGACCTTGAAACATCGGGGGATGCAAATACAGAAAGATAAACCCGTCAAGGGGCTGTTTCAAATAGTGCACAAAAAAATCCGGGGGAGAGTTTTTTCGACTTCAGATAATTGACAACTCGTATCCCATAAGATACATAAATCACATGATTGAATTGCTGGCAACTGAAGACATTTTGCGGGCAAAGCAGATAGCGAAAGAGTACGTATAAGATGAAAGTCAAGAAGCCAAAACTTTCGGTTTTTGATCCGGCTGAATTGCTGGACTCAACGGAAGCAGTTTCATTCTATTTGGAAGACGCATTCGCAACCGAGGACCCGGAACTGATTGCCCATGCCTTGGGTACCGTCGCCCGCGCCAAAGGCATGACGGAAGTTGCGCGGAAAACCGGATTGTCACGAGAGAGCCTCTACAAAGCACTGAGTGCGGAAGGCAATCCCGAATTTGCGACGATATTGAAAGTGCTGCGGGCGCTGGATTTGAAGATTGTGACGAAGGCGGGGTGAAGTACTAAGCCGCTCTCTCCCCCGTCATTCCGGACAAGCGCCTTGTCGAGTGAAGCGAAGCGGAACGAGGGCGCTTGATCCGGAATCCAGCTTTGGAGAGAATAGGTATTGCGCGTTGAAAGAAAGCGGGATTCCAAATCCCGCGCACTCACTGCGCAAAAGCTCCGTTCGGCAATGCGCGGGTTTGGAATGACGGGGTTAGGGGCTTGATCCCAGGCTATGGACTTGATGTCGCGGGGTAGGCGGCGTAGATCGGCAGCGCAAGGAAAATTTCATGCCGTCAGTTTACAAGTATTTTTCAAAGGAGGAGTACGCTGAAAGCTTTTTAAATGAAGGAAGAGTTTTCTTTCAGTCTTTGTCACACTTCACGGCTTGCGAAGAAGAGCAGCTTCGCGACGAGAAGGAAGGAGCTTTGTTTTTTCTACCAAGCGGCGGACTCAAATTGGATATCGCTTCAGGCGGGCAGATCAATCATCACGGTGCATTTATTTCTAGAATAAAGAATGCCCATCGACTTTTTGTTTTTTGCGCCAGCTTAACGTGCGCGCGTCATTTGGCTCAAAGATTTAAAGCTGATCATTGCGTGGAAATATCAGATTTGGACGAATTTAGTCGTCGACTTCAAATGAAAATGCGAGATCCCGTACATCGACACAGAAACACGAAGCTACTTCGAAGCGAAGTCAACTATGTAAGTGAAACTACAGAACCAGGAATCGACCATGCGTTAACAGAGAAAATAATTTTCAGAAAACAATCTTCATTTGCGATTGAATCTGAGTACAGATTTGCATTCGGCTTAGACTCCAATGCATTTGCCACCTACAACGTTGAGTACGCTATCGGGCAGTTCAGACCTACAACTGCAAAGCCTTCAAAACCTCGCATCTTAAAGATTGGCCCGCTATTTGATATTTGCAAATTGGTCCATGACATCCCAATAAGGTAAAAAATGCCCCTTCGCGGGAGCTCTTTCATTGCTTCGTCTCGCACCCCCTCCCCCCTTCGGGGTACTCCCCCACGCTTTCACGTGAGGGAGAAAAGGGTTTAAGCAAACTTCTGCTTCAACTCGCCCTTGGCGTAGCGCTTGGCCATATCAGCAACCGAGATGCACTTTTTAATTTTCGAAGCCTGTCCCGCCGTGTTGAACTCCTGGAAGCGCAGTGTGCAGAGTTTCGTCATCGCCTCCATGGCAGGCTTGAGATATTTGCGCGGATCGAATTCGGATGGATCTTCGGCGAAGACTTTGCGGATTGCTCCTGTCAGGGCCATGCGGTTGTCGGTGTCGATGTTGATTTTGCGGACACCGTGCTTGATGCCGCGTTGAATTTCAGACACGGGCACACCCCAGGTGGGCTTCATTTTGCCACCGAACTTGTTGATGATCTCCTGCAAATCCTCAGGCACCGAAGAAGAACCATGCATGACCAGATGGGTGTTCGGCAACAGGCGGTGGATTTCTTCGATCACATTCATCGCCAACACTGCACCGTCGGGCTTCCGCGTAAACTTGTAAGCGCCATGTGAAGTTCCCATGGCAATGGCCAGCGCATCAACGTCGGTCTCGCGCACGAACTTCACGGCTTCATCCGGGTTGGTCAAAAGTTGATCGTGGGAGAGCTTGCCTTCAAAACCGTGGCCGTCTTCTTTTTCGCCTTCGCCGGTTTCGAGCGAACCCAACACACCCAATTCACCTTCAACCGAAATGCCGCCCATGTGGGCCATGTCGGTCACCATTTTGGTGACGCCGACATTATAGTCCCAGTCGCCCGGTGTCTTTCCGTCGGCCTTCAAAGACCCGTCCATCATCACCGAGGTAAAGCCAGATTGAATAGCGGTCATGCAAGTGCCCGCTTCATTGCCGTGGTCCAAATGCACGCATACGGGAATGTGTGGATAAATTTCGGTTACCGCATCCATCATGTGCTTCAACATAATGTCGTTGGCATAGGAACGCGCACCGCGCGAAGCTTGCAGGATCACTGGCGAGTCCGTTTTGTCGGCGGCCGTCATAATGGCCAGCGCCTGTTCCATATTGTTGATGTTGAAAGCCGGAACGCCATAGTCATGTTCAGCGGCGTGGTCGAGCAATTGGCGAAGGGTAATACGAGCCATGTGGCGTTTCTCCTGATGGATTTTAAAAGGTTGGGAGAGGCGATAGCCGAGCCTGCAGATAATCTCAACTAAAATGAGGTGCGCACCTCAAGGAGTTGAAATCACAGCTCGCGGGCCACTCCACCCGCAAAGGTCACAACAGCTTCACTGCCATTTCTGATCCGCGGAAGAATGATATCAACCACACCATCGCCATTGCGATCTGCTATTTTTGCAAGATCAAGGTCGCGCGTGCCGTTGATGTGATTGGTGTAGCCGTCAATGCGGGCCAACTCGACAACATGCTGACTTTCAATTTCGTAAACCCGCAGCGAGCCTGAAAGATGCGGCGTGACAACAGCGGCAATCTCAATTTTTCCACGTCCGGTAAAATCACCAAATCCAACAATATTGAGCCAACGATTGGCTTTGCCGATATTTGGGGTTTCTGCCTTCGGAGATATCTTGTCTTGATCCACGTCATAAACGGCGACGCTTGCACCTTCGGCGATATGTGAGCGGATGATGACGGCCTCAGGTTCGGCATCGCTATCCAACTGCACCAGCCTTACGCGGCGGTCTTCAAACACATGCTGTTCACCAAGTTCGAATGACAGTTGTTTGCCATTGTGAGCAACATCAAATCCTGAGGCTTCAATATTATCGCCCAGCGCACCATGCGCATAGCGGGTGGTGGGGCCTGCGAGCCACGCCGACCAATCGCCGAAGCGCGTCACCTCGCCATCAGGCAATGGCTCTGCATAGGCTGTGGTGGACAATATGACAAATAGGATTGCGAGTGCTTTCACTTTCATGCCAACCTCATGAGAGATTTCAGCACAGAAGAAAACTCACAACTGCGTCATGAACTTTCCACCCCGGATTTCCGCACTCCCTTCCACTGTTCCCTTTATCGGGCCTGAAGCCTTGGAGCGCCGTAGCGGTGCCGCCATCAAGGCCCGCATCGGTGCCAATGAAAGTGTCTTCGGTCCCTCTCCCAAAGCCATTGCCGCCATGCAAGTGGCAGCGGCGGAAAGTTGGATGTATGGCGATCCCGAACATCATGATTTGAAGGCCACGATTGCGGAAAGTTTGGGGGTTGGTCCGGAAAACATCGCCTGCGGTAATGGCATTGACGGGCTGCTGGGCCTTGTGGTGCGCCTGTTCATAGAACCGGGTGATGCTGTGGCCACGTCATTTGGTGCTTACCCCACATTTAATTTTCATGTGGCGGCAGCGGGCGGCAAGCTGGTCACCACGCCTTATGTTGATGACAAGGAAGATCCGGCGTCATTGCTCGTCTTGGTAAAAACCGAGAATGCAAAACTGCTTTACTTCGC
>JAYUQS010000095.1:0-36417 GCA_043756645.1 Hyphomicrobiales bacterium
CGCTATTGTTCATGACAAAACCTTTCCAGTTTGCCATCCCGTGACAAATCAGACCCGCGAAAAGTGATGAAAACGTGACGAAGACTCCCCGCAATTGAGGCTATCAGATTCACAATTTTTTGAGGGCGATCGGAACCTTGAAAACAAATACACTAAATATATCTAAATTATTGTTTTATTTTATTTAATCCGTCATCCTCGCGAACGCGGGGATCCAGACTTTCCACCAACTCGCTTGTTGAAAGTCTGGATTCCTTAGGTTCGCGGGAATGACGGAATTATATATTAAGTATAGTTACTTAAGTCGAATATTTTAAGCGTTTTGCGACTCGGTTATCGTACTCAAAAAGATGTGTGAATCCGATAGCGGCCTTCGCCGGGATGACGGAATAAGAATTTTTTCTTTCGCTTTGTGGGCCGGAGCGCCCCCCACCCCGACACTCCCCACAAGGGCAGTGCAATCGCATATGACGCCAAAGGGACCTCATCCGTCTCGGGCTTCGCCCGATCCACCTTCTCCAACTTCGTTGGAGAAGGGACGATATGTTGGTTTTTGTCCCTTCTCTATCGCAGATGGAGAAGGTGCCCCAACGGGGCGGATGAGGTCCCTTTGGCCATCTGCGATTGCCCTGCCCACAAAGTGGGGCGGGAAGAAGGGTGTAACTCTTTTGGCGGTTGGTATGATCAACCTAGTTCCAACACAACGATTTCCGGCGGCATGCCAAATCGGACAGGCATGATGGAACAGCCCAGTCCGCCTGATACCACGAGGTGACGGCCTTCTTCGATCACGTGACCGTAAGCATAGCGATTGCCGTAAGACGATGGCGTGACGGGCGAGTAGCCGAACAATCTGATTTGACCGCCATGGGTGTGGCCACTGAGGGTCAACGAGACGCGCTCTGGAATGTGCGGGAACATATCCGGCTCATGCGCAAGATGGATCACCGGGGCGTCGTCAGTAATGAGTGCTAAAGTTTCTGCGAGTTTTGCTTTGCTGTCAAAGCGGCCTCTGCGTTTGGTTTTGACAGCAACAAGAGATGATGTGCCAGATAGCCAGAAGGGCATTTCATCTTTTTGCAAGCGCTGCACTTTATTTTCGAGCATGGGAATGCCGGCGGTGATGAAAGCTTTTTCTGCTATGGTTGGGCCTTGTTTGGTTCTTTGTGCGGTGAGATCATCCCACCAATCATGGTTTCCGCAAATGCCGAACGTTCCGAGTGGAGCGGACAACGCTTTTGCTGCTTCGGCAATATCTGCGACGTCCACTGTGCCAGTGCGGAAAAAGTGGCCTGCAACATAGTCACCCATCAGCAGATGAATGTCGGGCTTCAATGCGTTGGCGGCTGCGATGATGCGCTTCCATCGCGAAATCGGCATATGCGGCTCGACACAGTGAAGGTCCGCCAACATGACAATGCGCAACTTCAAACCGGGCGTCCAATTTGGCGGGGTGAAGGCGTACACGGTGGTGTTGAGGCGAAAACCCGGTTCGATGGCGAAGGCGTAAGTGCCAGTCAGAAAGCCACCGGCCGTCAAGCGGCCCAACCATTTGAGAAATGAACGTCTTGAAAGCATGGAAGGCCTCTAAATTTGGCTTGTGGCGGAAATGCGGTTTTCGGTTTGCCTGGCTTCAACGAGGCACCAGTCACGGAAGGCATTGACCATCGGGGCCTCTTTGGTGTCAGGGCGGGTGATCAGATAATAGGAGAAAGAATCTGGTGCTTTCAACGATAACTCGAAAGGCTTGACCAAGCGGCCTGCCGCCAAATCATCAGCCACCAAATTTGAATCGCCCAATGCAACCCCTTGGCCATCAATGGCGGCTTGAATGGTGAGTGCGGTTTGGCCGAAGTGAAGCCCCCGCTTTTCATCAAAGTCTTTGATGCCCGCTGCTTGCATCCACATGCGCCAGTTCGGCCAAGGTGAGCCTTGCGCTTGCCACTCCAAGTGGATGAGGGTGTGGCGCAGCAAGTCCTTTGGAACCTGTAGTGGTTTGTCTTTGGTGATGAGGGAGGGGCTGCACACGGGTGACAGACTATCGTTAAACAATAAATCGGCTCGAAGCCCGGGATACTTGCCCGCTCCAAATCGAATGGCGACATCGACGTCATCTCGATCAAAATCGACCAAGCTGTTTGATACATCAATGCGAACATCCGCTCCCGGAAAAGCTTCCAGAAAATTATCCAAGCGCGGCACCAGCCACTTAGCTGCGACTGATGGTGTTGATGATACGCGGATTTGGTTGCGGTTTTCGAGGCGCTTCAGGCGGTGCAGGGCCTTCGCCAATGTCTCCAAGGATTCGCCGGCAGCAGTGCTCAAAATTTCGCCTTCACGCGTCAATCGCATGGAGCGGCTGGTGCGAATAAAGAGCGACAAACCCAGTTGATCTTCCAATTCCGCAATTTGATTTGAAATCGCTGCAGGGGTGACGCCTATTTCTTCGGCAGCCCGAGTAAAACTCAAGTGTCTGGCCGCCGCATCAAAGGCGCGCAACGTGCGAAGGCCCGGAAAGTGTTCAATCATGGCGAAACCTTGTTGATCTTCAATAATAACTTGAAGATCAATACACAAATAGTCGTTTTTCCTTTGAATCGCAATGCATTATATGATGATTATCAAATAGATTTAACGAAAGTAAAGACATCATGAACGCGTTCATCGCCCGCGCCGCTGCATCAGTCCGCAAGGTATTTGTGACAGACGCTGCCACCATCCGTTTCCTCGAACAAACCCACGTTGATGTGCGCAAGTCTTCGCGCCTGTGGGGCGTTTGAGCTCAGTTCCTCAGTCGCCATTGCGTGACTAACTTCACCCGTCCGCCGAACATCGCGGGCGGGTTTTTATTTACAGGCTGAGAGTTTGGCTTTTGAAAGCCTGAACATGCGGTTGCCGGGTTTCTCATGAACGGCTTCATTGTCTTCGCCGCAACCGTCTTTGCTGATGCGAAAGCCTTCTGTATTTAGCAGCGTTAGTCCATTTGAATCTTCAGACAATACGAAATTGCCGCCGTCACACTCAATCTGACATTTCCAATTCCCCGCTTTACCGTTGCAAAGCCCTGTCTCGGTCCATAAGTCTTTCGGTTTGTTTTTCAAAACAACTGCAATTTCCGCCCACATGACTGCACCTGAATTTTCCATTTTGCGCACATCGATGAGTTTCATTTTTATGGATTTTACAGTTTGGCCTTTATGTTTGGCCAAATGAGCCTTGTCATAAGAATTGATATAGCAACCAAGCGGCAAGTCTTCGGCCAAAACATTGGATGTAATTGCGAACAGGGATAGGGCTAGAATGATGCTGCGCGTGAGCATTTGAAATTCACTTTCACTTGCCCTGCCAGATTGGCTTGCGCTTCTCGGCAAAAGCTTTGGCCCCCTCCAATTGATCGTCTGAAGAATAGAGTTTGTCAACTGATGGCAGCTTGCGCTTCGTCACCATGTCGAAGGCTTGGTGAATGGTGAGGTGCTGGGTTTCGCGCGAGATTTCCTTGATGCAGGCGTAAACCAATGGCGGGCCTTCAGCCAGCTGTGCGGCCAAGGCGCGGGCGCGGCGCATGAGTTGATCAGCTGAAACGACTTCATTGATGATGCCCCAATGCTTGGCTTCGGTTGTGTCGAATCGCCGCCCTGTGAACAGCATTTCCATCGCCACATGATGGGGAATGAAGCGGGGGAGTTTGATCGTCGCGGCATCGGCCACGGTGCCGGAATTGATCTCGGGCAGGGCGAAGGTTGCGTGTTCTGCTGCGATGATAATGTCGCAAGAGATCATGATTTCAAAGCCACCACCAAAAGCAAGGCCATTGACGGCGCAGATCACGGGTTTGTTGAGGCCTTTCAATTCCTGCAAGCCACCAAAGCCACCAACGCCATAATCTGAATCCGGCGCTTCGCCCATGGCTGCCGCTTTTAAATCCCAACCGGGGCAGAAAAACTTCCCGCCCGTTGAAGTGAGAATGGCGACGCGCAATTCGGGATCATCGCGGAAGGACGCAAAAATATCGCCCATGATGCGCGATGTTGCAGCATCAATGGCATTGGCTTTCGGGCGGTCGATGGTGACTTCGAGGACAGGGCCGTTGCGGGTGGTGTGGATGGGGGAGGTCATCGATTAAAACTTCTTCGTGCTGCCAGCTTCTTTCAAGATGGCATTTGCTGTATGGCGCTTTTTGAGATTGAACGGCACGTTGACCGACTCCCCCGTTTCAATTTTATGCCACTTCTCGTGGGAGCCCTTGGTTTGCCGCTGGAATTTATAACCGATTCTGGAAAGTTCCTTCACCAAGTCCCTGTAAAAACCGTCTGGCATTTAGGCCGCCGCTTTTTCTTCCAAAGGCCTCTGCCAAATGATGGTCGGCACCCATTCCTTGATTGGCAAGCTGAAAATATCATGTTGCCGCAAGTGGTTATCCAAAATCAGTTCCAATGCAACGTCGTTCATGACTTCTTCAAATTCATCAAGCGTCTTGGTTTCTATGTGGAGGCCTAAAATGTCGCTCTCGCAGTACCAGACATTGACTTCGTCGTCCCAGAGGGCTTTGACATAGTAAGTGCGTTTCATTGTCAGTCCTCTCTTTCAATTAACTTATACTAGCGCATCTTTATCAACGCGTCCACGGCCACCGCGCCTTTTGGTAAAACCAGTAGCGGGTTGACATCGAGTTCTTCCAATGTGTCGGCGTGTGCTTCTGCGAATTTTGCGATGGCTTCGATGGATGCGACGACTGCTGCGGCGTCACAAGATTTTCCGCGATAGCCTTGTACGAGTGTCCACACTTTAAGCGACTGCAACGCGGACACAATTTCGCTGCGGTTTGTGGGCAGTAAAAGCGTTGCGGAGTCTTGCAGAAGTTCGGTGAGAATGCCGCCTGCGCCCACAACAAGTGCCAACCCAAATTGTGGATCGCGCGTGATGCCGATGATGAGTTCGGCGACGGCACCTGTCACCATTTGTTCGATAAGCACTTCTCGGGTTTTCTTGCCGAAACTGGCAACTGCCAATTCGACTTCCTTCGCGGTTTTCAAATTCAGCCGAACGCCATCAATTTCTGTCTTATGTGCAATAAGCGGGGATGAGATTTTGGCGACAACAGGAAAGCCGATTTGGCGGGCAACTTTTGCCGCCATTTCCGGCTTGCAAACTGCGCCTTTAGGAATTGGCACGCCGTACTCAGCCAACCATTCTTTGTAGCTGCGCTCGGTAAGCATCATCGCAACGACCAAATCAGGTTTTGGTGATGAAGCAAGCATTGGTCGTTTTGATGCATCAGCGTGTGCCCGACCCACCATGGCCGCATTTTCAAAAGCCGTCAGCGCTTCGTCATGGCCAAACATCGGGGCCACACCTGCTGCCATCAATTCTTCTGCCATGTCGAGCGGCATGCATTCGGGCAGAGTAGCAACCACGGCGGCGCGGGCTTTGTTGGCGTGAGCGGCGGCTGTAAAGGCGCGGGCGGCAACGTACCACGCGGATGAATTCATGGGCGCTGGCGGTGAATCCAAAATCAACATGCCCACATCGAAACCGCCGGAAAGGGCTGCGGTGAAAGTCGCCGTCATGGCGTCGGCTTGGTTCCAGATGAAGGTGTGATAATCGAAAGGGTTCGAGATGGTCGCAAGGTCATTCAGCGTCTCGCGCACGCGGGAAGCCGTTGCGGTGTCGAAGTCGCGGAAATTCAGATTATGGTTTTGTGCAAGATCAGCCGTGAGTGCCGCTTCACCACCGGAGCAGGAAAGCGACACCACGCTGTTGCCCGGCAATGCTCCGAGGTGCAGGAATTTCAGGGTTTCCACGAATGACGTAACAGTGGTGCAGCGGGCCACGCCATGGCGCTTGAACAGCGCGTCATACATGCTGTCGGCCCCCGCCAGAGACGACGTATGGCTCAGGGCAACTTTTGCCCCTTGTTCGGACTTTCCAGTCTTTAAAACCACGATGGGTTTCTTCCGAATGCGTGCAACTTCGCAAGCAGCAGCAAAGGCGGGCAGGTTATTGAGACCTTCGATGTGGAGGCCAATGGCTGTCACGCGATCATCGGCGGATAAGAAGTCCACCATGTCAGCCATATCGACATCCGCCTGATTGCCGATGGCGAAAACGGCGGCGAGGGGCAGGGCGCGGCGGGTAAACGTCATGTTGCAGGCGATGTTGCCGGATTGGGTGATGATGGCGACACCACGTTCCAAAGGCTTGATACCATGTTCATCCGGCCACAGAGCAACCCGTCCTAAGCCATTGACAAAGCCATAACAATTGGGGCCTAGCAGAGGCATGCCATCGGCTGCCGCGAGGAGTTCGCGTTGCAAATGGTCATCACCAGTTTCGGCAAAACCCGCCGCATAAATCACAGCACCACCACAGCCTTTGGCGCGGAGTTGGCGCACAACTTCGATGGTGGCTTCACGCTTAACAGCAATAAAAGCGGCGTCGATGGGGCCTTCGATATCGGCAACGGATTTGACGGTTTTGATGCCGGAGATTTCGTCGCGCTTGGGGTGAACGGCGTGAATGGCTCCGGCAAAACCGAATTCTTGGCAGCGGCGAATGGCAACCGCACATTCATTGCCACCGATAAAAGCGACGGATTTTGGGTGGATGAGGTGGGCGAGAGTCATTGAACTCCCTCATCCGGCCTTCGGCCACCTTCTCCCATTAAAAGAAATGGGAGAAGGCTGAATGTGTTTGCCTTCTCCCGCATTTTGCGCGGGAGAAGGTGCCCAACGGGCGGATGAGGGATCAAGTGCACATCACCCACCAAGCGGCCTCAAAAGCGCACGCGAAATAATGTGCCTTTGTATCTCACTCGTCCCTTCCCAAATCCGTTCCACCCTTGCATCGCGCCAGATGCGTTCCAGTGGCAGGTCACTCATTAGTCCCATGCCGCCGTGAATCTGGATGGCTTCGTCGGCGATGAAAGCTAACACTTCGGATGCTTTGAGTTTCGCCATGGCCATATCCATTTCGGTGACGGTGCCTTGATCGTATTTCCAAGCGGCTTCGCGGGTTAATAATTCGGCGGCTTTCAGTTCCATGGCCATGTCGGCGAGTTTGAAACTTATCCCTTGGAACTTGCCGATTTGCTGGCCGAATTGTTGGCGGTCCACGGCATATTGCAACGCGTGTTCGAGTGCACGTTCAGCCCGGCCCAAGCACGTGGAGGCCACTTGCAGGCGCGTTGCACCCAGCCAGGAATTGGCGACCTCAAAACCTTTATGAAGTTCACCCAGCATTTGCGATTTGTGGATACGGCAATCATTGAATTCCAAAATCGAATTGGGGTAACCACGATGCGACACGTTTTTATAGCCGGGGCGCACATCAAAACCGGGCGTACCTTTGTCGATCAAAAAAGCTGTGATCAATTTCTTTTTGCCGCGCGGTGTGTCTTCTTCGCCTGTGGCCGCAAACAACACGGTGAAGTGGGCTTCTTCGCCGTGGCTGATAAAGTGTTTGACGCCGTTGATGACGAAATCATCTCCGTCTGCGCGGGCGAAGGTTTTCATGCCGCGCAAGTCAGAGCCGACGCCGGGTTCCGTCATCGCTAAACAATCAGCTTTTTCACCACGCACGGCGGGCAGGGTGTAGCGTTCACGTTGCTCGGCATTGCAGGCCATGAGGATGTTTGAAGGGCGGCCCACGCAGGTCCAGTGCAGCGCATAATTGGCGCGGCCCAGTTCTTTTTCGAACAGGCACCAGGTCAAAGTATCAAGCCCCGCACCGCCCACTTCGGCTGGCATGTTTGCAGCGAATAATCCGGCTGCGATGGCTTTGACTTTCAATTCGTCGCGCAAATCAGGGCGGAGAATGCCTGTCTCCTCTACTTCCTTCTCATGCGGATAAAGCTCATTGGCCACGAAGTCTTTCGTGGTTTTTATGATCATGTGTTGCTCGTCGGAAAGGGAGAAGTCCATGTGCTTACTTTATGTGAAAAGTTTCAATATGGCCATCAACCGCGATGTCCTGACCGTTGATCATGAAGGCTTGGGGGGAGGCTAAGAACACCGCGAGATTGGCGATTTCTTCAGGTTCCGTGAAGCGGGCGAGGGATTGGTTTTGCACCAGTTCAGCCGCCACAATTTGCGTGCCGACACCGCGCAAATTGGCCTCGCCTTCAATCACGCGGTTGATGCGTTCGCCGCGGACAGCACCAGGGCAGATGGCGTTACAGCGCACGTTGTAGGGGCCAAGCTCAATCGCGAGAGATTTAGTCAAACCAATGACACCCCATTTGGCGGCGGCGTAGGGGGTGCGATTGCCGAAGCCAAACTGCCCGGCATTGGATGACATGTTGATGATGATGCCAGAGCGTTGGGCTTTCATCACGGGGGCAGCGCGGCGGGCGCAGAGGAATTGCGCATCAAGGCACACGGAAATGCAGTCCCGCCATTCTGCTAATTCAATGTCGTCGATTGGAGCGGTGGGGCCTTTGGTGCCGGCATTGTTGACCATCACATCAAGCCCGCCCAAGTCTTCCAAGGCGTCATCAAACCAGGCATCAACTTCGGCTTCGCTTTGCACATCAACAAGGGTTGCGGCGATGTCGGGGAAGTCTGTACGGAAGGTATCAAGCGCTTGTTCGTTGATATCGCAGATATGCACCTGCGCACCTTGCTCGAAGAAAGCCTTGGCGATGGCGCGGCCAATGCCGGTGGCTGCTGCGGTGATCATGACGCGTTGCATCTCATCCTCCGTCATTCCGGCGAAAGCCGAAATCTTTTAGTGTTTCTTCGTCTTCTTCTTGACAGATTCCGGCTTACGCCGGAATGACGTTTTGAGGGATTTCAATTCCCGGTCCAGCACCAAGCCAGCCCCGATCTTATGCTTCCTGAACAGTTTCATCATATCAACCAAAATCGCATTGCGCTTGGCTTCGATGGCGGCGACGGCGCGGCCTTCGGCTTGTGACTCGCAGCCTTCCACCAAGCGCTTTTCCAAGGCTTCATTCCATTGCGGGAACTTGAGATCAGTCCAATCTAATTCCAACGTCGGATCAAACTGCTTGATGAAATCGCGCATGCCGCCGGGGCCGCCTGCCACGTGATAGGTCAGGAATGAACCCATAAAAGCCCAGCGCATGCCAGCGGAATAAACAATAGAATCATCGATATCACCGGTACTTGCAATGTCTTTGTTGAGGATGTGCAAACTCTCGCGCCAGAGGGCTTCCTGCAGGCGGTCACAGACGTAGCCCATGATTTCTTTTTTAAGACGCAACACCTGCATGCCGATGGCTTCGAAATAAACGCCTGCACGGTCCATGGCTTCAACGGAGGTTTTGGCGCCCGGCACGGTTTCAACCAGCGGCAACAAGTAAACCGGATTGAAAGGGTGGCCGATGATCACGCGTTCAGGGTGTTTGCATTGCGATTGTAAATTGGTGGGCAAGAAGCCTGATGACGATGAGGCGATGATCACGTCAGGCCGCGCCAATGCATCGATGTCGCGGAACAGCCGGATTTTCAGGTCTTCACGTTCGGGCGCGCATTCGTGGATGAAGTCGGACTTCGCCGCCATCTCTGCCAGATTGGTGGTGAAGGTGAGTTTGCCTTTTTTCACAGGCTTGCCCAGCAGCGCGATTAACGAAGGCCAAGCGGTTTTGATCTGGGCTTTCAGTTTGGCCTCAGCGGTTTCGGACACGTCGAAAGCGATGACGTTAAACCCCCGAAACAAAAGCCGCGCCGCCCAGCCTGCGCCGATGAGACCGGTTCCGGCGATGCCGATGGTTTTGATGTTCATGTTTGCTCCCCAAAATTCCCTCATCCGGCCTTCGGCCACCTTCTCCCACGAAAAGACGCGGGAGAAGGCGATTTGGTCTGCCTTCTCCCGTTCTTCTAACGGGAGAAGGTGCCCGAAGGGCGGATGAGGGGCTTATTTTCCCAAACCCAAAATCGCACGTCCCTCATCCGGTGTCGCCACCTTAGTCCCCAGCATTTCAATCAGTTTTACAGCTTTTTCAACCAATGCCCCGTTGGTGGCCAGCACGCCTTTTTCCAAGTAGAGATTGTCTTCCAAACCCACCCGTACATGGCCGCCCAGCAGCACGGCTTGTGCCACAGCAGGCATTTGGTTGCGGCCGATGCCGAATGACGCCCATATGGCACCTTCGGGAAGTTGGGATTTTTGATAGGCCATGGTTTCAGTGTTGTAAGGTGCGCCCCACGGAATGCCGAGGCAGAGTTGATAAAGCGGCGCGCCTGCAATCAAACCCTCTTTCACCAATTGATTGGCGAACCACAAATTGCCACTGTCAAAAATTTCCATTTCCGGCTTGACGCCATAGGACTTGATGAGGCGGGCTTGCTCGCGCAATTGTGTCGGGGTTTGCACCACGATGGATTGACCGTCGCCAAAGTTCAACGTGCCGCAATCCAAAGTGCAGATTTCAGGGCGCAAGGCTTCCACATGCAACAAGCGTTCAACAGGCCCGACGCAATCGGTGCCTTCGCCAAACTCCAATGGCTTTTCACCATCGCCCACCACCACATCACCGCCCATGCCTGCGGTCAGGTTGATGATCACATCGGTGTTGCGGGTGCGGATGCGTTCCATGACGTCACGGTATAAATCGACGCGGCGCGAGCCTTTGCCGGTGTCGGGGTTCCTTACATGGCAATGCACCACGGTGGCGCCAGCACTTGCGGCTTCAAGGGCGGCATTGGCGATTTGTTCCGGTGTGACCGGCACATGCGGGCTTTTGCCCACGGTGTCGCCTGCACCCGTAACGGCGCACGTGATGATGACTTTTGGCTGCATGTTGACCCTCCGAGACTCGCAAGGCTAGCGGTAAGTTTTAGCTCTGGCGAGAGTGGGCGCGTCACTGGCCTGCTGAAATACGTCAAGTGGACTTGTTTTCAATCTCCAATTGGTCCAGTTTTAGCACAGGTAAACGGACGGAATCGTTATGAGCGACTTTAATGAGGTGATGATGGTGGTGGCGGCTCTGTCCGCGCCCGTAGATATTGCTGAGCCGCCAACACGGAACTGGTGCACGCCAGGCTATACGGTCATGTTGCCGGAAGGCCGCGAAGGCACTGTCACATCAATAGACGGTGACATTTGCCGGGTGGTGGCTGATGGCGAAGCCTATGCCACGCTGATCCCGCATTACATCGTTGAGCCGGTTTACCCGCAGCCCTTCGCAATACGGGCCTATCGCTAACCACTCAACTGCCAAGCTTTGATCACTTCCAGTGGCCACACCAACATGATGATGTTGAGGGTGAGGTTGTCGCGGATGATATATCCCACGGCCAATTCAAATATGACTGCCAAAGCTGCGGTGCCCCAAACGGGCAGGCGTGACGCCGCATAGAAGCCTGCCATCATCCAAAGAAGATCGGCGACAGAATTCAGCACGCTATCACCGTAATAATCTAATGCGATGGTAGCTTCGCGGTAGCGGTTGATGATCATGTCGGTGTTTTCAAAAATCTCCCACACCCCTTCGATTGCCGTGGCGGCGGCGAGTTTGGCTGCAAAACTCCAACGCGGGCCGATCAAGTGCATCAGGCCATAAAATATGAAACCATGAATGATATGCGAGAAGGTATACCAATCGGCGATGTGCTGGGAGTTTTCAGAACTCACGACCTGGCCATGCCAGAGTTTCACAAACCCACATTTGCAAATCGGCTCCCGTCCCATTGCCAGCAAGATGACGGCGGTGAGCAAGGTGAGGGCGAGCGCCCAGAGGACAGGATGGAATCGACGTAAAATCATGGTTGCAAGCTGCCAGAAATTTATTAACGCGCTTCAATTCCCTTACCTTCAGGTTGGTAAGACCCTTTATTCTACCAATCGCACTTGGCTATTGCCATGACTCAACGCCACAGGCACAGGAACTGAGCTTACCGCGTAGTTTGCGTTCATCCGCAAAATAGAGCCCGAGTTCATGTGAAGCTTATCGGCAATGATTATTGTCCATGGCGAGGACTCTGTCAGGCTTCCGAAGCTGTTAAGATGGAGGGGTGTGCTCGGCAAATAAATGACGCCTTCAATCTTGGAGGTCGAACCAGAATTCAAAATGCTGAAGTCGGCTCCTGCAATGTTGCGTTCTTGGAAGAACACGATGCCTGCATAGGGGCCAGACACGGGAGCCTTAAAATCCACATTGCTATTACTGTTGATATTGAAGCGCGAATTGTTGTTGCCTGTGAAGAAGAACATAACACCTTGGCCAAACGCACGCGAGTCGCTGTTGACGATGAACTCACCGTTTTTCTTGATGTAGACACCGGGCTGGAAGGTCACGTCCGCGCCGGCATTGAGTTCAAGTTTGCCACAATAGACGCCGGGAGACAGAGTCAAGGTTCCGGATAAGCTAAGGTCGTTGTAGTCACAGCCCGCGTGGGTGGGGTACGGCAAACTGGCCAATGGGTCCGACACAGCTGGACAATGGACCGGTAGTGGCGACACTGTTGAACCGGAATTGAGATTCCAGCCGCCATTGACACATGTCCCAGTTGCAAAAATGTCGCCGCCGCTGTTCGCATAGAGCGCTTCGGAGTTTGCCGAGTTAATCTGCACTTGGCAGTCGGGGGCATCAATCTTTGAATCCGAGTTAATGACGATGGCCTCTTTGTCGGACGGCTCCAAGGAGAGAATGCAAGGGGCTTGTTTTTCCCACACCGCAGTTGCTTTGGCCTGGACTTTCTGGGTTGACAGGCCGACGAGTTGCATCAACGTAAGATCAACCTCAGCAACGGCAACAACGCTGATTTGACTTGCACCAAAAGTAATTTCAGGCGGAGAAGCCGATAGGCTATTACCCGTCAAGTTTGCAGTAAACGATTTTTCTGTGGCGACTCGACGATCATCGGCTGTCCCATTCAAGAGAGCGGCACCAGTAAGCGCGGCAGTATCCGCTGCTGTTTGCAACTGATTTTGAGTATCTGCCAATCTCACATAGTCAATTGCGACACCTGCTGAAACCAGCACAACCACGGACACCAGTGCGGTGATGATTGCCACGCTCCCTGCTTCATTGCGCAAAAGGCCAAACTTCATAATCACACCTCAATTTCTCCAGCCTAAAAACTTAAGATGAAATGGGCTAACGCATCATTAAGGTAGGTGTGGATGGACTTAGCCTTTACTTCATTGGTTCATGATTGCTTTACGGGAACACATGATTTTTATGCGTCTGGCAGACGCTTGTCGTACAAACGGTGCCTGCTTAGAGCGGACGCTTGCCTTTTTTCGTTGCCGCTTCTGCCGTTTTTGGTCGTCCCTGCGGCCTGAAATGCAGACTGCGGCCGGATAGTCGTTCAATTTTCTTGATGAACTTTTCCGACCCGCAGGGCAGGCCCATCATGGCGTTGCGGCGCAGCACCAGCAGGGCTGCCTCGTCGTCTGGCTCTGACAACCATTTTGACCAGTTTGCAATATCCTCAAAATCATCACGCCAGCCGGATTTTGCACGCAGCAGCGGATTGGTTTCGCGCCCGCAATGGCCACGTGCGCTGGACCAAAGGTAATCCTCGGCTTTGCGCACAATTTTCGCCCGCACGGGGTTGCGCTCGACATAGCGCAATGCAGCGCGGAAATAATCGCCATCCAATACCGATGAGAAATAACGCCCCTGCCAGACATGGCCCTGTTGCTGCCGCGAGCGGTTCAGGCGCTGGGCATAACGCATGTGCAGGGGCTTCAACACATTTTGCAAACCATCCGCAGTGGAGGGGATGAGAATGAGATGAATGTGATTGGTCATCAAACAATAACCAGCCACCTCGACCTGATGCGCCTCGGCATATTCACGCAGCCAGCCCAAGTAAACCGCACGGTCCTCATCATCAAAAAACACATCCTCCCGACGGTTGCCGCGCTGGGTGATGTGATGAGGCATTTTAGCGAAAACGGAACGTGCGAGTCGTGGCATGGGAAGCAGACTAGCAGGTTAAACAGGGAAAGAAAAGGGAAGCGTCCCCTTTGTTTTACGCCGCCATCGCCCTTCATGCATATGTATGCGTCGATCTGGGCGAAACAGGGCGTGAATGCAGATGACGCCTTCCCCGCCGATTCAATGGCAGGCCGGTTGTGGCGCAGTTACGGGTTGTGAGGGAAAACGGGGAAGGGGAAGCGTCCCCTTTCCCGTAATTCATCTGACGGTTGCGCTACAGCTAGGGTTATGCTCTGCTACAAGTGAGACAACACACTTGCAAGCATTCAATGTTTTTTCAATCCTTTATCGCGGACTTCCTCGGAATAGTAACGGCTTTTCTCACTTTGGGCGCTCTACTTGATTCAGTGTTGACTACTAAAGTCGCGAAAAAAAGAATTTTAAACTTTCTCAGTGGTCATGCGAAACATAAGCAGAAACCCATCACTTTGGAAATCATCTCAGTAGCCTATCAGGCAATTTTCTCGAGATTTTTTTCCTCTAAGTTTCTTTCTATTCGCTTTTTTGTTCGGTCCGCGATTATCTCCTTGATGTTTGTGACAGTCTATACGGCTGTAGTGAGCCTATTTGAGCCCAATAGTTTTGCGTCGATAGATTTCAACAATTCTCATCAGGCTTTAGTCATAATTGTTGCGCTAGTAACTAATGTAGTTGTTGACTGGATAACCATAGGTCAAACAAAGGTCTTCTTTTCTGTCGCCAGTAAGGTAGAGCGCCCAGCTCACGCACTCTTGCTAATAGGTGCCGACGTAATCGTTACGATTAACCTGTTCACTTTATTGTTTTCGCAAGTTGTTGCATATCTTTTGATACTGTCGGTGCAGTTTGGAGACAGCATTCAAATAAAATCGCAAACAATTGGAGTTTGGAACAAACCTGATCTTGCTGAATCAATTGCAGCTGCGGAATACGATTCATTCGGGGTGAAGCAACTCAAGGACTTTTATAGGATCGATTTATTGCTGGAAATCGGCAATTCTCGGGGAGATAAGCAGTCCACCACGCTAACTTTATTCGGAGATTCGCCTGATATTTATGTTGGTAATTTGCTGCGCCAACAAAACGTTTTTGCGGTGAGTGAACTTCAATATCGTACAGAAAATACGTTGGAAGGCGTTGATAGAGACGATAGGCAACCTCCGACATTCCTGAACTTATTGAGGGCTGACCCAATCCGAAAGACAATTTCCAGTGATTTGGAACTTAAGGAATTCGAATTCATTAACTTGACGACACAAAGCTTCACTACCTCGTTCGATAGGGGGTTCGCTTATTCTTTAGTCTATCAAGCAGTTGATGCCGTTCAAGACGTTTTTCCTGGAACTTTGCTGCCGGTCCAGATTTCCATCGGAGCGGGGGAGTTAATTCCAAGTTACATTGCTTCTTTGTTTCAGAAGGATTTCTATCTGGGTTGTTATGATACTGGGAGTTCAAATTGGACCGTAGTAGAATCCTTCGAAGTATTGCCAAAAGCTGCTTGTGAAAAAGTGGTTGTGGTAACGGCCACTGAGTTTGCAAAGCTGGTAACGGCGATAAAGACTTTGCGATCAGATGTGACGGAAGTCCGAATTCCACTAAATCCGTTTTTCTTCTCATCATTCTTCATTACAGTTTTGTTGTATGCGACAATGGCCAACTTGTATTTGGGGCAATGGGGTAAAAGAAAATTGGGAAGCTATGCCAAACTGGCAATCCCATTTGTTAGAAAGGCACCAATGACCATTATTGGTTTTCTCTTTGGGCTCTCATTGGCTTTGTTGACCAGCATCCCATTGTTATTTCACTAATAAAACTGGATAAGGGGGATTACGGTGACACTCCACAAGGGGATTACGGTGACACTCCACAAAATTTAAGAATTCCGGTGCCACTCCACGGGATTACGGTGACACTCCATAAAATTCGGGATTACGGTGACACTCCATAAGAATTCCGGTGCCACTCCACAAAACTCATGCCGCATCTGCCGGATGAACCCGCTTCTTGATGTCTTCGCCGTGTTCCCGTTCCGCCATTGCAATGTCGAATTGCCCTTGCAAATCCAGCCAGAATTGCGGGCTGTTGCTGAAATAGCGGCCAAGCCGCAAGGCTGTATCGGCTGATATTGATCTTCTGCCATTCAATATATCAGTGATGCGGCCCGAGGGTACGCCGAGATTGATGGCGAGGCGGTTGGCGCTGAGATCGCGTGCCGCCAGTTCACGACGTAAAAGCCGGCCTGGGTGAATAGCTGGGATCATGATTTATCCTTTGTGATCGTCAACAATTTCAACATCGGTGGCATCGCCATCCTTAAAAACAAAACAAACGCGCCACCTGCCGTTTATGGTCATTGCCTATTGAAGACAATTGAAAACAAAGGGGACGCTTCTCTTTAACGGCTGCGACATCCGTCACACTGCGATCTTCATCCCAACGAATATCAGCCGCCGCTTCCGCATTTTTAAGACTTTTCTTGCCCCGCATCACCGCCCCAACGTCGTTTTCATGATCGGCTCAAAACTGTTGTTGGGTGGCGTCGCAGAAAGGGTGACCCAATTCTGGAGTGTAGCCAGATATAGGGGATTGACCGCGCGGTGTCAAGCGTTATTTTCCTAACGTGGAAAAATCATACTTCCTGCGCCGGAATGGCCAAAATCACGCAAGCCGCGATTTTCCATGTGCCATCTCCCTGTTTCTCCATGGCGTAAAGCGCCTCGTAGCGTTTGCCGTCAGCACCCGTCAGCACCACGCGCATGGCGGGGCGGCCGAGGTTGTCTTGGAAGAGGTCGCCGAAGATGCGGTTCTGGTTGCGGTAGACGGGTTGATAGCCCTGTTTGACCATGGCCATGAATTGTTCCGGGGTCTTGAAAATGTTCTGCACGATGGGTGCCGCGAAGGAAAACGCCGCGCTGCCATCGTCCGCCGCAAAGGCATTGAGCTGGGACTCGATCACGGTTTTGATGTCGTCCTGCTCGGTTGCGGCGCGGGCGGGGGAGGTCAGGGCCAATCCGATTAAGACGACGACTGCCAGGCGGGTCAATTGGGTGAAGGCGAATTTGATCATGAAGCTTCCTCCGTTGCAGGGATTACTTTTGTTTCAACGTGGCACAGTGTCAATCGGTTTAGTGTGCAGTGCAGCGACGAATTTTGCCCGATGAGCTGCTTCAAGCCTTTGGTATTGCTTGACGGTTGCAGTGCAGGGTGATCAAGTCGGCATCGGCTTAAAGTGCCAGATCTGGGATTCTGCAAAACACATGTTCGGATAAACGGACTGGTCGGGAGGAAATGATGCCATCAGTAAATATGAAAGTGAACGGCAAAGCCGTGAGCGGCGACGTTGAAGGACGTACCCTGCTTGTTGATTTTATCCGCGTGAATTTGGGCCTGACCGGCACCCACGTGGGCTGCGACACCAGCCAATGCGGCGCTTGCACAGTGCATGTCAACGGCAAGGCCGTCAAAAGCTGTACCACGTTGGCTGCGGCTTGTGACGGCGCTGCTGTCACTACCATTGAAGGGTTGAGCGGCAAGAACGGCGCACTTCACCCGATGCAACAGGCTTTCCACGAGGAGCATGGCTTGCAGTGCGGATATTGCACACCGGGCATGATCATGTCGGCTGTTGATATCGTCAACCGCAAGGGCAAGAAGCTCGATGAGGAAACCGTTCGCCATGAGCTTGAAGGCAATATTTGCCGCTGCACCGGCTATCACAACATCGTCAAGGCCGTGCAATCCGGCGCAGCGAATATGTAATTGGGAGACAATAACATGACAGCTACAGGCATTGGCGCTTCTGTGAAGCGCAAAGAAGACAAGCGGTTTATTACAGGGCAAGGCCGCTATACCGATGACATCAATCTTAAAGGCCAGACTTACGCCTATTTTGTGCGTTCACCCCATGCGCATGCCACTATCAAATCCATCAACACCAAAAAGGCGGCAGCAATGCCCGGCGTTGTCGGTGTGTTCACCAGCTCGGATGTGGCTGAGGACAAGATCGGTGGTTTGATTTGCGGTTGGACGATCCACTCGAAGGATGGTTCCCCCATGAAAGCCGGTCCACACCCGATCTTGGCTTTGGGCAAAGTGCGCTATGTGGGTGACCATGTCGCCGTCGTCGTGGCTGAAACCAAGGCACAGGCAAAAGCTGCTGCCGCTTTGGTTGATGTGAAGTACGCCGTGCTGCCCCATGTTGTGGATGCGGCAAAGGCCATGACCTCAAAAGCCCAAGTGCATGAGGTTGCCAGTGACAACCGGGTTTACAACTGGTCGATTGGTGATGAGGGCAACACTGCTGCGGCATTCAAAAATGCTGCCCATGTGACCAAGCTCAACATACGCAACAACCGCTTGGTTCCAAATCCGATGGAGCCGCGTGCTGCCATTGGGTCTTATGAATCAGGTGATGAGCATTACACACTCTACACCACTTCGCAAAACCCACACGTGGCGCGTTTGGTGATTTCGGCCTTCCATGGCCTGTGCGCTGAAAACAAATTGCGCGTTGTCGCCCCAGACGTGGGCGGCGGCTTTGGCTCCAAGATCTTTATCTATGCTGAAGAAGTTGTGTGCCTTTGGGCGTCAAAACGTGTTGGCGGTCGCCCCGTCAAGTGGACGTCGGAACGCACAGAAGCCTTCTTGGCGGATGCTCATGGTCGTGACCATGTGACGGAAGCTGAACTGGCGGTTGATAGCTCAGGCCGCATCACCGGCCTTCGCGTCAACACCAAAGCAGCGATGGGTGCTTATCTCTCCACCTTCTCGGCCGCAGTTCCGACCTATCTCTACGCCACGCTGTTGTCGGGACAATATAACATCCCCAACATCTATGCAGAGGTTGATGCGGTTTACACCAACACTGCACCGGTTGATGCGTATCGTGGTGCCGGACGCCCGGAAGCCACTTATGTGGTTGAGCGTCTGGTTGAAACTGCGGCACGTGAATTGAAGATGGACCCTGCGGAATTCCGCCGGAAAAACTTCGTGACGCAGTTCCCGCATCAAACACCTGTGATCATGTGTTACGACGCTGGCGACTATGAAGCCTCGATGGCCAAGGCCCAGGAAATGGCAGATGTGAAGGGCTTCCCGGCCCGCCGCGCTGCTTCAGCCAAAAACGGCATGCTGCGCGGACTTGGTTACTCGGCCTACATCGAAGCTTGCGGCATTGCGCCGTCGGCTGCCGTTGGTTCACTGGGTGCAGGCGTTGGCTTGTGGGAATCTGCTGAAATTCGCGTGAACCCCGTTGGGTCCGTCGAAATTCTGACGGGTGCACACAGCCATGGCCAAGGCCATGAAACCACCTTCGCACAACAAGTGTCTGATCGTTTGGGCATCGACATCAATAACGTGTCGGTTGTTCACGGCGATACGGACAAAGTGCAGTTCGGCATGGGCACCTACGGTTCCCGTTCGGGTGCCGTTGGTCAACACGCGATTGCCAAGGCATTGGACAAGATTGAAGCCAAGGCCAAAAAGGTTGCAGCTGCTGTGATGGAAGCATCGGCTGATGACATTGAGTTCAAGGACGGCACATTCACCGTGAAGGGCACCGATAAAAAGATGGCCTTTGGTGAGGTGGCGCTTTCGGCCTACGTCGCGCACAAGTTCAACGGTGCCGACATTGAGCCTGGCCTCAAGGAAAGCGCCTTCCACGATCCGGCAAACTTTGTGTTCCCAGCCGGTGTGCATATTTGCGAAGTGGAAATTGATCCAGACACAGGTGTAACGGAAATTGCCAATTACACCTGCGTTGACGACTTCGGCAACCTCATCAACCCGATGATCGTTGAAGGCCAAGTGCACGGCGGTATCGTTCAAGGTATTGGCCAAGCGCTGTTTGAGGGTTGCGTTTACGACGATGCCTCAGGCCAGCTTTTGACCGGTTCTTATATGGACTATCAAATGCCACGCGCTGCCAACGTGCCAAGCTTCAACCTTGGTTTCACCTGCACACCCTGCCCGACCAATCCGTTGGGCATGAAGGGTTGCGGTGAAGCAGGGGCCATTGGTTCGCCACCAGCCGTGATCAACGCCGTCACCGACGCTCTGGGTGTGAAAGAAATTTCAATGCCTGCAACGCCGCAAGTGGTTTGGGCAGCAGCTCAGTCCATGAAAAAAGCCGCAGAATAAGAACGGGGAATAAAATGGAAAATTTTGCATATCATCGCCCCGCCAAAGTTGCGGATGCGGTTAAACTGATGAAGAAAGCAAAGGACGGCAAGTTCCTGTCTGGCGGGCACACCCTCGTGCCCACCATGAAGCAGGGACTGGCTTCACCTTCCGACATCATCGATTTGTCAGGACTGGGCAACGCCGGGGTTAAAGTCGGCGCAAAGTCAGTTGTCATCAAGGCGGGCACAACCCATGCTGAAGTGGCAGGCGACAAAGCGCTGAAAAAAGCAATCCCCGGTCTTGCAGCTTTGGCTGGCGGTATTGGTGACCCACATGTGCGCCACAAAGGCACCATAGGTGGTTCAGTTGCCAACAATGATCCGGCTGCTGATTATCCATCAGCTTGCTTGGCCTTGGGTGCGATCATCCATACGGATGCCCGCAAAATCCCAGCGGATAAGTTTTTCACCGGCATGTTCGCAACCGCGCTGAAAGCGTCGGAAGTGATCACGGCTATTGAATTCCCAATCCCGAAAAAATCAGGCTATGCCAAGTTCCCTAACCCTGCATCGCTTTACGCCATGGTTGGCGTTTATGTGGCGCAGGATTCCAAGGGTGCAGCACGTGTAGCTGTGACGGGTGCCGGTGCCGGTGTGTTCCGCCATCCTGATATGGAAGCGGCTTTGGGCAAAGCCTTCAAAGCTGATGCTGTTGCAGGTATCAAAACCAAGTCCAAGGGCTTGAACGCCGATATGCATGGCTCAGCTGAGTACCGTGCGCACTTGATTGGTGTGATGGCACAACGGGCTGTTGCTGCTGCGAAGTAAATAATGTCACAAAGAGGCACCCGCCGATTTTGGTCGGCGGGTGTTTTTATTAGAACGTCATTCCGGCGAAAGCCGGAATCTTTTTGTAGTCTGCGAGACTCCGGCTTTCGCCGGAGTGACGGCTCAAATCAGAAATGAGAGTCACAATGCCAAAAACAATTCCCGCCAACATCGATGACACACAAGCTTTGCTCACCGCCCACGGTTATGTCGCCGGGCGGGACTTGTCGACTGTGGTGTTTCTCGCTCTCAAAATGGGGCGTCCGCTTTTTCTTGAAGGTGAAGCTGGGGTTGGCAAGACTGAGATTGCAAAAGTGTTGGCCGCAGCACTGGGACGGAAACTCATCCGCTTGCAATGCTATGAAGGCCTTGATGTCAATTCAGCGGTTTACGAATGGAACTATGCCGCGCAAATGATCGAGATCCGCATGGCGGAAGCATCAGGCATGTTGGACCGCGAGCGATTGGGGCAAGATGTGTTTGCGGAAAAATTTCTGATCAAACGTCCGTTGTTGCAAGCCTTGGAAGCAGAGGAGGGTGAGGCCCCCATTCTGCTGATTGATGAGTTGGATCGCACCGACGAGGCTTTCGAGGCGTTTTTGCTGGAAGTGCTTTCTGACTTTCAAATTACAATTCCCGAACTCGGCACCATCAAAGCCAAAGAGCCGCCGATTGTTATCGTCACTTCAAACCGGACAAGGGAAGTGCATGACGCGCTGAAACGGCGTTGCCTCTATCATTGGGTGGGTTACCCTGATGCGGCCCGCGAAGTGGCGATCATCAAAACCAAACGACCGAAAGCGTCTGACTCACTTGCGCGCGAAGTGGTGGCCTTTGTGCAAGCTTTGCGAAACGGCGAGATTTATAAAGCGCCGGGTGTTGCCGAAACTTTGGATTGGGTGACGGCGCTGCATGAGTTGGATTGTGTATCGCTTGATCCGCAAATGGTGAATGACACCTTGGGTGTGCTGTTGAAATACCAGGATGACATTTCGAGGATGGAAGGCTCAGAGGCGAAACGGCTGCTGAACCAGGTCAAAGAAGAATTGCGATTGATGGGGCAGTGATGGACTCACAGACCTCCCCCCCAGCCCCTCCCCGCAAAGCGGGTAGGGGTGAATTGTTACTTCACCCCTCCCCAATTTTTGGGGAGGGGCAGGGGTGGGGACTGCGCTGATGCAACCCACTGCCGCCAATTCAAACCGCAAAGTCTCCGGCCACCTCGCCCATAATATCATGCACTTCGCCCGTGTGCTCCGGGAGGCTGGGATCCCAGTCGGCCCCGGATTGGTGATTGATGCTTTGGATGCCGCACTCGCAGGGCCGCTTCGCAAGCGCGATGATTTTTATTGGACGTTGCATGCGGTGTTCATCAAAAAACGCGAACACAAGGAACTGTTCGATCAAGCCTTTCATGTGTTTTGGAAGAAACCCAAAATGCTCGAGCAATTGATGCAGCTGATGTATCATCAGATTTCGCGGAAGCAAGATGAGAAGAAACAGAAGGCGGGCTTCCGCCGCTTGGCTGAGGCGATGTTTGATCAGAACGACGCGCCGTCAACGCCCAAATCGGAAACGCTGGAAGTCGATGCCACTTATACGGCTTCCGCCACTGATATGTTGCGCAAAAAAGATTTTGAGCAAATGACAGTGACCGAGCAAACCGAAGCCAAGCTTGCGCTGCAACGCTTGCATGTGAACCGCATTGAAGTGCAAACGCGGCGCTATCGTGCGGCGACATTGGGCAAACGCATCGACATGCGCCGCACCTTGCGGGCGAGTTTGCGTTCAGGCGGGCAGCCGGTTTCATTGGCGAAGAAAGAACGCAAATGGCGTGAGCCGCCGCTGGTGGTGCTCGCAGATATTTCGGGATCATGTTCGAACTATTCCCGCATGTTCTTACATTTTCTCCACACGCTGACGAATGACCGCTCACGCGTGACTGTGTTTCTGTTTGGAACGCGCCTGACCAACATCACCCGCGAACTCACCCGTAAAGATGTCGACGAAGCGATGAGCAAGGTTTCGGGCGCTGTGAAGGATTGGTCCGGCGGCACGCGCATTGGCACCACGCTGAAAGAGTTCAATTACAAATGGGCGCGGCGGGTGCTGTCGCAGGGTGCACATGTGTTATTGATGACCGATGGTTTGGACCGTGAAGACACCACACAGCTTGAACATGAAATGCAGCGTTTGCGCCGATCAGCCAAGCGCATTGTATGGCTCAATCCATTGTTGCGTTTTGATGGCTTTCAAGCCCGCGCGGGAGGGGTTCGCGCGATGATGCCTTATGTGGATGAATTCCGGCCCGTGCATTCGCTTGAAAGTTTGCAGGACTTGGCAAGCACCCTTGCGGCCCCCACATCCCGTAGGCATGATCCCAAGCAGTGGTTGAGAGTGCCACAGGAGTAGTCAGATGGATGTTCTAGATACCGCTCATAGCTGGATTGCCAGTGGACGCAAAATTGCGATTGCGACCGTCATCGAAACCTGGGGCTCAGCGCCGCAGCCGGTTGGCAGCCAATTGGTTGTGGATAGCGACGGGAATTTTGAGGGCGCGGTTTCTGGCGGTTGTGTTGAAGGCGATGTGATCAGTGCGGCACAGGATATGATTTCGACCGGTGGGCACAAAGTGTTGAGCTATGGCGTCGCTGATGAAACCGCGTGGAAAGTAGGCCTTGCCTGTGGCGGGAAGATTCGGGTTTTGGTGGAGGCGGTTTCGTGATGAGTTCCCTCATCCCCCTTCGGGACCTTCTCCCGTTAGAAGAAACGGGAGAAGGCGGACAATTTGCCTTCTCCCGCCCCTCTCGGTGGGAGAAGGTGGCCGACAGGCCGGATGAGGGAGCTTTCCTCAAGAGCCAGTCAAATGACTCCTGACACCCTCAAAGCCATCACCACCGCCCGCCGTGATCGTCGTGCCATCGCCGTTGTGACCCATCTTGCGAGTGGCGCACAACGCATTCTCTCGCGTGAAGACGCAGCCTCAGATCCCGTTCTCGATAAAGCCTTCCGCTTCGACAAATCCGGCGTCGAACAAACGGGTGATGGCGAAGTGTTTATCACCATCCACAATCCGAAATTGCGGCTCATCATCATTGGAGCAGTGCTGATTGCGCAGGGCGTGATCCCGATGGCGGAAGCGGCGGGTTATGACGTGACGGTGATTGACCCACGCGGGGCTTTTGCGACGGGCGCGCGTTTTCCAAATGTCACGCTGCATGCGGATTGGCCTGATGATGTGATGCCGGGTTTGAAGCCCGATGCACGGACTGCGATTTTGTTGCTGACGCATGATCCCAAGATTGATGATCCGGCGTTGGTGCTGGCACTGAGATCAAAGGTGTTTTACATCGGTGCTTTGGGATCCAAGAAAACCCAGGCCTCGCGCAACGAACGGATGAAGTTGGCTGGTTTTATGGATTCTGATTTGGCCCGTATCCATGGTCCCATTGGTCTCAACATCGGCGCTGTTGGCGGCATTGAAATTGCAATCTCGATCATGGCTGAAATGACAAAGACTTTGCGACTGGGCGATTGAAATGAAGTTCGGTTCGGTGCCAGTGGCTGAAGCGCTGGGTGCAATCTTGGCGCATGGTGTGAAACACAGTGATGGCGTTTTTAAAAAGGGCCGCGTGCTGTCTGCCGGTGATGTGACGATTTTGCAGCAAGGCAATATCTTGCAGGTCACGGTTGCGCGGTTGGAAGAAGATGACGTTGGCGAAGATATCGCAGCGCGACAACTTGCATCTGTGGCAGCGGGGCAGGGGGTGATCGCGCAACAGGCGTTCACAGGCCGTGCCAATTTGCATTCATCCGTCTACGGATTGGTTGTGGTGGACAAGACCCGCATCAATGCTATCAATCATATTCACGAGAGCCTCACCTTGGCAACGCTGCCAGCTCACAGCGTTGTTGCGCCCAAACAAATGTTGGCGACGGTCAAGGTCATTCCTTTTGCTGTTCAAAATACTGTGTTGCAAACTGCGCTTGATATTGTTGGTGAGAATCCCTTGCTGCATGTGCGGTTGTTTCAGAAAAAGCACATCAGCCTGATCATCACCACGGTTGCACAAACCAAACCAACGATTGTTACAAAGTCGGAAGCTTCGATCCGTGAACGGCTTCACGCATTGGGCTTGGACCTGCAATCGGTGACCGTTGTGCCGCATGTGCAGGCCGACGTTGAGCAGGCCATTCGAGTGCAGCAGAAAGCCGGCAGTGATTGCATCTTGCTGTTTGGTGCTTCGGCGATTGTTGATCGTGGTGATGTTATTCCGGCTGCTTTGGTTGCTGCTGGTGGTGAGGTCGTGCATTTGGGCATGCCGGTTGATCCCGGCAATTTGTTGTTGTTGGGGCGGTTGGCTGAAGCGCCCGTGATCGGCGTGCCGTCATGCGCGCGCTCGCCCAAACGCAATGGGTTTGATTGGGTGTTAGAGCGCGTGTTGGCAGGGCTCACTGTTAGACCTGAAGACATAATGGATATGGGGGTTGGTGGCCTGCTCGCCGAAATTCCCTCACGCCCTTCACCACGTGAACAACAGGTCGCAACGGCCCCCCGGATTGTAGCGGTGGTTCTGGCAGCAGGTTTGGGAAGACGCATGGGCGGCACGAAGATGCTGGCTGAATTTAATGGCAAGCCAATGCTCGTGGCGACAATTCAAAATGTGCTGGCCTCAGGTGTGGATGAGGTGATTGTCGTGACGGGGTATCAAAGTGAGAAAATTGAACCCTTGTTTGCGTCTGCCGAAGGGACCTCATCAGTCACGCCTGTGGCGCGACAGCTTCTCCACTTAAGTGGAGAAGCGACTGGTTTGGTCCCTTCTCCATCGCAAATGGAGAAGGTGGACGGCGAAGCCGGACGGATGAGGTCCCTTCCGGTCAGCAAGCTCCAATTTGTCCATAACCCCGACTACGAAACCGGAATGGCGTCATCATTACGCGTTGGCGTTGAGGCTGCAAAAAACGCTGATGCAGTGATTATCTGCCTGGGCGATATGCCGCGTGTTTCAGCGCACGTCATTGACCGCATGATCGCGGCCTTCAACCCAACCGAACACCGCTCAATCGTGGTGCCAACACATCAAGGTCAATTTGGAAATCCGGTGCTGTGGGGTTCAGAACATTTCGGGCGTCTCACCTCTATGCAGGGTGACAAGGGTGCTCGACACCTGATTGCAGGTTTGAAATCCGAAGCAACAGAAATTGAGGCGGACCAAGGCGTGCTGATGGATGCTGATACGCCGGAAGATTTGGCTGCCCTTAAATCAGCTGCAAGTTCCTGAAACTCACATGGCCCTTGCGGCCGATGATGATGTGGTCATGAATTAAAATATTGAGTTTTTCAGCCGCCTGAATAATCCGTTTGGTCATGTCGATATCAGCCAAAGATGGCGTGGGATCACCAGAGGGGTGATTGTGCACAAGTATGATGGCAGAGGCAGAAAGTTCCAGTGCGCGTTTCACCACTTCACGCGCATAGACGGGTGTATGATCTACCGTGCCTTGTTGCTGTTGTTCGTCGGCGATCAGTTGGTTTTTCTTGTCGAGGAACAGCAAGCGAAAGGTTTCGATGTCTTCAAAGGCCATGGCGGCGCGGCAATATTCAATGATCGCATTCCACGTGCCGAGTACGGGGCGGTTGATGACTTCACCTTTGGTAAGCCGTAAAGCAGCCGCGCGGATGAGTTTGAGTTCCGTTACCACGCCCGGTCCTACGCCTTTGACTTCCATCAATAAATTGGCAGGCGCACTGATGACTTCTGCAAACGTGCCGAAGCGGGCTATCAAGGCTTTCGCGGTGGGTTTGGTGTCACCACGTTGAATGGCGCGGAACAATACCATTTCCAGCAATTCATAATCCGGCATGGCATCAGCACCACCAACAATGAAACGATCCCGCAGTCGCTCTCGGTGACCAAGGTGCAGTGGTGGTAGACCCTCTTCCAAACCTTTTGCCGGTGCCTTTGCCATGGTTCAAATCTTGTAAGGTGGTTGATGATGGGCTTTGGGGCTGAGTGTGAAAATCTCGCAGCCGGTTTCGGTGACGCCGATGGTGTGTTCGAACTGGGCTGAGAGAGACCGATCGCGCGTCACGGCTGTCCACCCGTCGGACAACACTTTTACATGTGGCTTGCCCAAGTTGATCATGGGCTCGATGGTGAAGAACATGCCGGGCTTCAGAACGACACCTTCGCCGGGGCGGCCATAGTGCAGCACATTGGGGTGGTCGTGGAAAACTTGGCCCAAGCCATGTCCGCAAAAATCACGCACCACACTGCATCTTTCAGCCTCAGCATAGGATTGGATGGCATGGCCAATGTCACCAAGTGTGTTTCCGGGTTTTACTGCGGCGATACCGCGCATCAGGCTTTCATAGGTAATCTCCACCAAGCGCTCGGCTTTGCGGGATACGACGCCGATATTGGCCATACGGGATGTATCGCCAAACCAGCCGTCCACAATCAAAGTCACGTCGATGTTGACAATATCTCCATCCAGCAACGGTTTGTCATTGGGCATGCCATGGCAAACCACGTGATTGATCGATGTGCAGAGGGCGTATTTGTAGCCGCGATAATTTACTGTTGCGGGAATTGCATTGTTGTCTCTTGCAAACTCAACACAGAGCCGGTCCAGTGCTGCGGTGGTAACGCCCGGTTGAGCGGCTTCAATCAAGACGTCCAAGCACTCAGCCGCCAGTTTGCCCGCTTTGTGCATGGGGGCAAAGTCCTCTGTTTTGTGGAGGCGGATGTATGGGTTTTTTTCGTCTACGTCGTTCATCGCTCATCCATGTGGAGCTGCGTTGCTCCCAAATACAGTTTTGTCAGGGCTGACATGGCAGGTCAATGCGGTGGCTTCAAGTCTTGTCAAATTTATTGCCAAGAACTCAAAACAAGTGCCACAAGGCTGCAAACGGATTGGAGATGAATCATGAGCCACGTTACAACCGCCGCAGTTTTGTTGATTGGCGATGAAGTTCTGTCCGGACGCACCAAGGATAAGAACCTTGGTTTTATTGCTGACTATCTCACTGCCCTTGGAATTGATTTGAAAGAAGCCCGCGTGGTGGCCGATGGTGCGGATGACATTATAGCGGCAGTCAATGCGTTGCGTGCGCGTTACACTTACGTGTTCACAACAGGTGGCATCGGGCCGACACATGATGACATTACGTCTGACTGTATTGCACAAGCCTTTGGTGTTGAGATTTCGCACCATCCGGAAGCCAGCGAAATTTTGCTGAAACATTTTTCTGAAATTGGCCGCGAACCCAATGAGGCCCGCATGCGCATGGCCAGAATTCCGCACGGTGCTTCATTAATCTATAATAGTGTGAGCAAGGCTCCGGGCTTTAGGCTGGAAAATGTATTTGTGATGGCGGGCGTGCCGAAAGTCATGAATGCGATGATGGACGCCATTGCGCCACAGCTGTCGGGCGGCATTCCAATTGTCAGTCGCACCATTCGTTTTGAAGGCGGGGAGGGTGATATCGCCAAGCCCTTGAAAGAAGTGCAAGAGCAATTCCCAATGTTGTCATTGGGATCATATCCGTTTGAAAGCGAACGCGGTTTTAACACCAATCTGGTTTTGCGCGGGCGAGACGATCAGGCTTTGAATGCAGCATTCGACGCAGTAAAACGGGCCGTGGAAGATTTGGTACAGCATGGCAAAGCGCGGGGGTGGAGCGAGGTTTAGGTCTGCTTGTCATTGAATAAATCATTCACACTGTCCGTCATGGCCCGCTTCACGTCTATCGGGTTCACACATCTTTTCGGGACGGTTTTCGGTTCGTCATAAAACTCCACTTTATCCACATTTACCGTCATCCAGGCGTAGGCCGGGACAAGGCTTTTAGAGATGCTTCAAGCATAGTGAGCCTCGTCCCGGCCTACGCCGGGATGACGGAATAAATAAATTGTAACAACAATTAAACAGCTTTTGGTGGGCCGTTTGGTTGGGCGTGTCTCAATCATGAACGATCAGAGTCTGGGCCTGCACCTTAAGCCGCCAAAGCGCGCATTACTTTCTCGGTCAAATCATTGCGGGTGAAAGGCTTGTTCACGAGTTCAATTGAGTCCGGCAAGTCCTGCATCAGGCGCACGCTGCCGGGCGCATAGCCCGACATGAAGAGCACTTTCAGCTTTGGCCTGATTTTCATGGCTTTGGATGCAAGTTCGGGCCCGTTCATGCCACCGGCCATAATGACGTCTGACAGCACCAAATTAATGTCTCGGCGTTCTTCGATGGTTTTTAAACCTTCGGGGCCATTGATGGCGGTAATCACATCAAAGCCCATTTCTTCGATCATTGCCGCAGCCACATCGCGTACACTGTCGTTGTCTTCAACAACCAGAATGAGCGGTCGGGATTTTGGTTCGAGTGCGCTACCGTAATTGATTGCTTGTGGACTGGCAGCAATTCCGAGTTCCTGAATAATCTGATCTTGCAACTCTGCCACATTTGCAACTTGCGGCATGGCAACGGAGATAGATTTCATGCGCGGAATGTAAAGTTTGACAGAGGTGCCGTGGCCGACTTCTGAATAGATTTTCACATGACCGCCGGATTGTTTGACGAAACCATAGATCATCGACAAACCAAGGCCTGAACCTTTTTCGGGTCCCTTGGTGGTGAAGAAAGGTTGGAAGACTTTTTCAATGTTCTCAGGTGCAATGCCAGCACCTGTGTCGGTCACGCTGATTTCGACATAATCGCCAGGGTTCACATCCTCAAGGTCCTTGCAATATTCTGCGGTCAAGCTGCGGTTGGCGGTTTCAATAATCAGACTACCGCCTTTTGGCGCCATCGCGTCACGGGCGTTGATGGCGAGGTTGAGAATTGCTGTTTCAAGCATGGTTTTATCGGCCTTGATGGCCCAAACGTCTTTGCCCGGCATAATTTTGAGATCAACGATGGCCGTCAAAGCTTGGCTCAACATGTCTTCCATCGCAAAAACCAGATCGTTGACGGTAAGCTCTTTGTTTTGCAGCGTTTGCTTTCGCGAGAAGGCCAGCATGCGCTTGGTCAGATCGGAACCTTTTTCTGCAGCCTCAGTGGCAGCGCGGATACGCTTGGTGGCGCGCTCATCATGTTTCACCAGATTTTCGACAAGTTGCAAATTACCCATCACAACCATCAACAAATTGTTGAAGTCATGCGCAATACCACCGGTTAATTGACCGACAGCTTCCATTTTTTGAGCTTGTTGGTATTTGCGTTCCAAAGCTTTACGTTCCGTCACACTTTGGCAACAGCCAAAAATGCTTTCGACGCGACCATTGGAGTCAAGCTCCGGTTCCATCGACACCTCAAACCACGTCAACTCGCCCGACGGCAGTTTTACGGTGATCTCAAGGTTTTTAATGTGCCGGCCCAGCTTTGCCAGTTCGAGCGCTTCGGAGAAGCGTTCTTTGTCCGAGACCTCCACCAACTCGATAAACGTTTTTAAAGTGGGGTGAACCATCGCATCAGCCATGCCGATCAGATCAGCCAGTTCCGATGTCAAGCGCGAGACATTGCTTTCCACTCGCAAAGAGAAGGAGCCAAGTTTTGCAACCGATTGTGTGCGTTTCAGATTGCGTTCCGAAGCTTTCAAGCGCTCAAACGACACCATTTGCGCGTCAACGTTTCGGCAAAGGCCTACGCTTTTGGCTGGTCTTCCGGTCTTTGGATCACGGATCACACCGGCAATCGTCTCAATCCATTCATATTTTCCTGCCGTGGTTTTCACACGGTAACGGGTTTGGAACATTTCCTGCCCGAAGGGTGCTTGTCGAATTTTTTCGTCAAGCGTTTTATCCCGGTCATCAGGGTGGATGAGCAAGTTGAAGTTGTGAAAGTCGAGCGCTTTATCTTCAACTTTTAGGCCAAATATGTCGATGATTTCAGGCGAGTTATAAGTTTCGCCGGTTTCATAATTATAATCCCACAAGGCATAACCGCTGGAGCGTAAGGCGAGGCTCAGCCGCGTCTCATTCTCTGCCATTGTGGAAGCTTGTTGGGTTGTCATGTGTTGACCAACGAAAAGATAAAGTTGTTGCCCTCCGATTTCCAAGGGCTGCGGCTTAAAGCGCGAAATCAGTGCGCGACCGAGCGGTGGGGTATAGCACACTTCAATTTCTGCAGGAGCATCACTCCCAAGTTGTCGTTCGAGTTTGCGGGCTGAAATCAAGCCCACGCCAAATTTCATCACGGGCTTACCGAGAAGCTCAGCGCGGTTGGCCCCCCAGCGTCCGGTCAGAGGTTCTGTTACATCCACCACAATCGAGTCTGGCACGGATACCAAAAGGGCTTCTGTATTGGCAATATTGAGGGCTTGGATGAGTTGTGCGATCATGGAATCAGTCAAAATCGGTTAAAAAAATAACTCTATGTGGAAAATGGTTATCCAAGTGTTGCTTAGGGACAGCATATCGCCCAAAAACTGGATTTTTATTGAGTAAACTTCAGGAGGGCATCGCCGGTGGACGAAAAATGGCAGAAAAGCTTCCCCGTTTCGTGGGACCAATTGCACCGTGATGCCCGGGCTTTGGCGTGGCGCTTGAACGCGGCCGGACCGTTTCATGCGGTCGTCGCTGTGACCCGTGGCGGATTGGTGCCTGCCGCGATTGTGGCCCGCGAACTTGGTATTCGGGTGGTTGAAACCGTGTCGGTCGCATCTTACGACTACGACAAACAGGGCGAGATCACTGTTTTAAAACCGGTCGCTGCTGGTATTCTAGCGCATAATCAAGGGCAGGGTGTGTTGATTGTCGACGATCTGGTGGATACGGGTGCGACCGCGCGGGTTGTTCGGGAAATGCTGCCGAAAGCCCATTTTGCGACTGTGTATGCCAAGCCATCAGGTCGACCGTTGGTTGATACCTTTGTGACCGAAGTCAGCCAAGACACATGGATTTATTTGCCGTGGGATATGGCCTTGCAGTTTGCCGCACCGATCAGGGATAAGGCTGAGGTTTAACAGGGGCATATTGCGCTGCCCGTTCAACCATGCCCCTTAAATAACCGGCAGTGGCGGGGTTGTGAAGTGCCACTTCATCAAGCAACTGGCGGATGGTGGCCAAGCTTTTTGCATTTGGATTTTCGGCAAGTTTACCTGCCAAATGATCGTGCTCCTTTTTCAAATCAGCAAAGGCATGCGAAACCGCTTCAGCCTCATCGCCAATAATAATAAACACTGGCTCCAAACGGCTTTTGCCTTTCATGGCAACATAACCTGCGGGCAACAGTGCCAATGATTGTGTTGCTTCATGAGGTAGGCCTGCCAATACGATGTCGTGATGTAAGGCTTTCGCGGATGACTCAGTACGGGCGGCGATGTTCACTGTGTCACCCAAGACTGAATAATCAAAGCGATCATTTGATCCCATGTTGCCGACACAAGCTGGGCCGCTTGCCAGGCCCACCCTTACAGCGATTGGCAGCACAGATCGGGCTTGCAATAACACCGAAACAGCTTCTGATGCGTTATAGACCTCGACGGCTTTTCGAATGCCTAACGCGGCTTTGGCAGCATGCAGTTGGTGATTTTCAACCGCAACAGGCGCATTCCAAAACGCCATAATTGCGTCACCGATGAATTTATCAATGGTGCCGCGTTCTTGAAGGATTGCAGCAGAGCAAGCGGTCCACAATCCGTTGACTGTATTGACGAGTTCCACAGGCGATAATTTCTCACTGAGTGGGGTGAAGTTTTCAATATCCACAAACATCACGGTCACATCGCGTACCTCACCGCCAAGTTTGAGGTTTTGTGGATTGCGTTCAATGTCAGCCAGCACCGAGGGCGCTACATAATGCCCAAACATGCGGCGCATGTTGCGGCCATCTTTATCAGTGATGGCAAGCCGGTAAGCGGTGCTGGCAAGATAGGTCAGCAACATTGCAGCCAGCGGGAATGTCATATCTAACAAAAGCCCGGGCGCCTGAAACGCGTAGAATGTAGCTGCCACGAAGCTTGTGCAAATTGCTGCTGTCACCGTAAATGGAATCCAAGGCCGAAACAGCGCGCCCGTAGCAGCAATCATCACGCCGCCCATCAGCACCGTCATGAATTCCAACATCTCAGTCCATTCAGGACGTGATAAAAACCGTCCCGACAACATTTGCTCGGTTGCTTGTGCGTGGATGGAAACGCCGGGAACGGCCTCGCCCAAGGCGGTTGTGCGGACGTCCAATAAGCCAACAGCCGACGTGCCGATAAATACGACATGACCTTCGATCAGTTTTTTTAACCCGTCTCGGTCTTGTTTCTGCAACACGTCAACAGCGGGCACGTACATGTCAGGTGAATTGGGACGGTAATGCACATAAAACATTCCAGTTTCTGAAACTGGAATTTCAATCTCACCGACACGCACAGACTCCAGAGCATCTTCTGTATCCGGCGATGCATTCACCAAAAACGTATCAACACCTTGCGCAATACGGAGTGCTTCAACAGACAACGTGGGTGCAAAGCGCGTTCCGTCTGTCCAGAGCATTTGTATCTGCCGCACCACGCCTTGTTCTGCCGCAAGGTCAATGTTCATGCCGCCCACACCCGATGCGGCGTCGTTCAATTGTGGAAGATTGCTGGTGATGTGACCAATGCCTAACACAGCATTTGCGGCGGGAAGTCCGGTTTGGGCAAAACCAGATTTTATGACAAGTTTTTCCGGCTCCGGCGTTCCAGGTGTCGTGGCAAAAGCCAAGACAACGGGCTTTCCTGCAAAACTCGCGGCAAACACGGCGTCCGAATCCGGCAAGGTAGAGATATCAATTTTTTGGTCTAACTGTTCCATAATCAGCCGGGGTGACAACCGATCGGCTTCGGGAAAAACAATATCGAAGGCGATGGCAGCAGCACCCAAACTGTGCAACTCATCAACCAATTTCGCCAATGTGATCCTTGACCAGGGCCACTGTCCGAGAGCCTTGAGTGAGGCTTCATCAATATCCACAATACGCACGGGTTGCGGCTCATCCATGTGGCGGGGGTACAGCCGTTGCAACATATCATAGCCCCCCCCGCGCAATGTTGCGAAAATGCCAGGGTCGAAAAGGCGGAGGACGAGCAGGGCAAGTACAACAGCCATGACAGTTATGAATTGCAAACTGCGGTTTTTGGATCGCGGGGTCATGGTCTCACTCATCGCCATAGATTAAGTTCACGCGTACTGTTATTGCGGATTCGTTCCAATCCTGTGCGTTCAATTTGACGAAGTCACGTAAATTACCGGTCTTCTCTTTCTCCTTGTGGGGTGGGCTATCGCATATGACGCCAAAGGGACCTCATCCGTCTCGGGCTTCGCCCGATCCACCTTCTCCATCTGCGATAGAGAAGGGACGATATGTTGGGTTTTGTCCCTTCTCCATCGCAGATGGAGAAGGTGCCCCAACGGGGTGGATGAGGTCCCTTTGGCCATATGCGATAGCCCTTCCCCCTTGTTCCAAATTCAAAGTTGCGACCCGATGATTTTCATGCCTTTGCATCGTCTGGCTTTACCGCCCCTTTTGTTCTTTGACTTTTTCCTGGGGTGCTGGCTGGCTTCCACCGCCTTCAACTGCGGGCGCATCCAAACGACATGTGACAACGTCTAGTCTGAAACGGCGGCTCAAGCTGGATTGATTGAGGATGAAGGGTAGGTTTTGCTTGATCGAGTCGCTTTTGGCTTTACTGCGCAACGCCTGTGCCGAAGACTTTGAAGCAACGCCCATTTCGCAGCCGGAGTTGATGTCCACTGCGCCGCCATTTTGCGATTTCAGATTTATACGTCCGCGCAACACCGCAGCGCCGGTTTTTTCGCGCGACCAAAAGTCAAATGCGGTGCCACGAATGCCGATTGTGCCATGAGCTGTTAAAATTTTATAAGCGGTTTTAGGGCTGCGACCGGTGATGAAACGATAAGTGCCGCGAAGCCCTTTGAGCGTAATTTTTTCGGCTTTGTTTTTTCCGCGCATGACAAATTGGTCGAGCAGGAGCGTTGAAGATGGGCCGACGACAATGCGTGTACCATCATCGAGCGTAATCTGGGCGTTGCCGGTTGACACTTTGATGGTGTCATTTTCAAACACCTCACTGTTTTTTGAAAGTGTTCGTCCGCCACCGGGACCACTGGCTGAAGGATTGCCGACGACGGCCACAACAACACCAATTTTACCAGCCGCAAACACTGGAACACAACCCAACACTACTGCACTGACGCCAATAACAAATTTCTGCAACATGACCAGCCACTCCAAAGTCCGTCGCCCCCGCCTTGTTTTAGCCGAATAAGGCTGCAATGCAAAAACAATTCCACCCTGTTGGCAGGGCTTACAAAAACAGTTATGGCGGATTTATGAATGAGCAATTGCAAACCGCACTTCTGATGATGTTGGGCTTACAGTTCAAACACATCATTTGTGATGGCCCATTGCAAACCTTGCAAATGGTGCGGGACAAGTCGAGCTATGGCAAACCGCAGGGGTTGTTGCATGCCGCCATTCACAGTGCTGGAAGTTTCTTGGTCTTGTTGATTGTGGGTCTGCCAATCGCCTTAACACTTGGCTTGGCAGCACTCGATGGCGTTGTTCACTACCATGTCGATTACGCCAAAGAAAACATGGTGAAACGCAATGGCTGGACAACTGAGAGCAGCCGGTTCTGGTGGGCGCTCACCACGGACCAAACTTTGCATCATATGACTTATGTGTTGCTGGCGTGGTTGGCGTTTAAACCCTGACGGCGTCTTCTTCTTCCTGCAATACGCGGCGCGTGTTGGCACGGCGCATTTTCATCGCCAGGTCACGGCCCAACAATTGATAAATAATGCCGTTGATTTGCGGATCAGCGGCCGTCACTTTGGCCATGCGCATTTTGGAGAATTTCAAAACACGCGCGGCCTCATCAATGATCACAGTCGCAGTGGCAGGGTTGCCGGTGAGGTAAGCAATTTCACCGACGAAAGATCCTTTTTCGAGGTATGTCACAATAGTGCGGTTGAGTTCGACGTTTGCGCGCCCGGAGCAGAGAAAATACAAGGCATCAACGGGCGCGTCTTGCCGTGTCAGCACGTCACCTGGTTGGAAGTCTTTCCATTCCGCCGCTTTCAGCAATTGCGAAATTTGCGCATCGTCTAGGCCCGACAAGGCCTCGCGTAACAACGGTCCTTCTTTTTCTGGAAGCCGTAAACTGAGTTTTTCGCGTGTCAGCCAAAACAATTGGTAGGCGTTGATGCAAATGAAAATCACCGTCCATACAATGCCGGTCATCAAATCACCGCCGGAATACATGAAATACACAATTTCCAGCATCATGCTGATGACAGCGGTAATGCGCAGCCAATACATGTTCGTCAGCACATAGGACAGCGCCAACATCATGTAAGCGATGTGGCCAAACATTTGGACTGGTGAATTAAAATATTCCATCGTGTTTCCGTCGCTCGCGCCCCTGCAATCAAAACAGCCGTTGTAACATGTCTTGTCAAGTCAAGCCTCTAACCTCTATGAGACGGCGAAGCAAATCAGGCGGGCGTGGCGTAATGGTAGCCGCAACGGACTTAAAATCCGTTTTTCGCAAGGAAGTGCGGGTTCGAGTCCCGCCGCCCGCACCAGATT
>JAYUQS010000096.1:0-12970 GCA_043756645.1 Hyphomicrobiales bacterium
TCACCCCTCGCCCGCGCAAAGCGTGGGGAGGGGCAGGGGTGGGGTGGTGCAACGGGAGCGAACTTTCCGAATTAAACAAATTTGTTGCAGAAAAACCAAACATCTCGCCCCGACTGACCACCCCACCCCTGCCCCTCCCCATGCTGCGCATGGGCGAGGGGTGAAAAATTGGCTTTCGTTAGCGACTATGGGACTTCATCCGTCTTGCGCGATCCACCTTTTCCACGTGCCGTGGAGAAGGGACTTTGTTTTATTTGTCCCTTCTCCATCGCAGATGGAGAAGGTGGCGCGTAGCGACGGATGAGGTCCTTGCTTTGGCGCTTTAAGTTTTCTTCATTCCGGTTTTTAAACTGCGGACGCGCTCGGCCAGTGACAATACGTTTGAAGCGCTACGATCTAAATGTTCCGATTCATTGAAGCTGTTGTTATCAAACGCTTGAGCCTCGGAAGCGAAAACATCTATTTCAGCCTCTGGTTTCAGCAGCGGATTTCTGATGGCGTGAACGGCAAAAGTGTCGATTGAACTTTGCGCAGCCACAACAGGTTGAATCTGGCTCAAGACGCGTCTGCGGTTGTCATGTGTGATGATGTCGTCCACTTCCGCACGGAATGATGGTAATGTGTAATTTGCTGTGATTTCACGTAAAGCTTTGGCTTCATCTACAAGGGTGCGGATTTTTTCGTCGCGCATCATCAAGGTCGCTTGGGCTTCCTTCAACAATAATTGCATTCTGGTATTTTCATCTTCGCGCTGCGCCATTTTAGCATAGGCGAGATTGATGGACTTTACGTTTTCTTCGATCTGGGTGTTCAATGATCCGATTGTCGATGACTTATCGTCCATCTGCGATGTCAAATGCTCAATCGTGGATGCGCGCTCTTTGAGGGTTTGGCCCATATCCAACAAGCGATTGCGATTGCGTGATACTTCGGCCATTTGCTCGGCCATGCGCATTTTCATATCGTTGATGCTGGCTTCGAGCCTTTGCGCCATCATGGCTTTTTCAGCTTTGAGGCCGTCGCGCTCGGCTTCCAGCTCTAATATTGCAGCAGGTTGACGGCGGATTTCACGCCAGCCCGACCATGAGCCCGCAAGCGCCCAAACGCCACGGCCAAATAGCAAAACCACAAACAGGGCTGCACAAAAGCCCAACACGAATAATAACAAAGTCTCTGTTTGAGACATCACACCACCTACTGCGCCCCTTCAAGCATTGATTGTTGCTCGAATTGCAAAGGGCAGACCATACAGGCTTAACGCAAAGTGAATATGACTGCCAGTGGGGTGTTGTGGTTAACCCGCAGAAATTATCAGAACGGGTTCCAAGTTGGTTCGGCTGAATACTTCAAATAGCCGACATTCGCCCCAAGCCGTGCACCAACGCCGGTGCGGATGGGGGCCAAAGTAATATTGTCTTTGCGCTGGAAATTCACACCAACGCCGCCCACCAGATAGGCTGCACCTTCAACACCACCAAAGCGTTCGTAGAGGTCTTCCGGTTGCTCGGAGCCATAAACCAACACCATGGTGCGCGAACCATTGCCGCCAAAGTCCCAGCCGACGGAAGGGCCTTGCCAATAGATTTTCTGTTCTGTGCCATTTTTGTAATAAATCGTGCCTTCGCCAAAGCGTAAGCCCCCGATAAACGCGCCAGCGCCTTCTTCGCCCACAATATAGGCGGTGGGTTCACCCTGGGACTGGAAGACGAATTCGACTGCAGCACCCAAACCCCGGCTGGCTTTGCCAAAGGCTTCATGGCCTTTGCCCATAATTTCTTCGGTGGAATAGGTTTCAGCGCCCCGGCGTTGCTTTTTGGAAATGCTGCCGGTTTGCTGCGCGAAAGAAGGTGCAGCAAGTGCAGCCGTTACGGCGCAAATGGCTGTGGCGAAAAGAGCTCTGCGGATCATATGGCTACCTCATCAAACTGATGCCCCGGACATTGCGCAAAACTTGCGGCAATCGCGAGGCGGATTTTCGTCCTTTTCAGGTTTTAGGAGCGGGGGATTGAGGTTTGGTTAATGCAAAGGAAATGTTTATGCGAGACGTGCTGCAGCGACTTAATTCATTGCAAATTTGAGGATTTGCGCTATATGGTGGCTATCGGGTTGCTTGACTGGCTGTGATAGCTCCCCCTACTTCCCTAACGGGAAGCCCAAGCGTAAGGCTGGATAGCGGAAACGCAAAAAGGTTGCCAGATAATCAAAAAGAGCCGCGAGGCTCTTTTTGTGTTTCTACAGCTTGAGTTTGCGATGTGGTGGAAATTTTGGCGCTTTGCCCCGCATCACGAGGCGAACGGCCACTTCGAATTTCATTTCACCGGTCGCCACAACGCGATTGCGTTGCCCCGGTTCGAGAGGATAGGCCGAAACAACATACATTTTGCAAAGCTCGGTATTCATTTTGCGAAGATTAAAGTAAATCGCATAGTCAACGCCATCATCAAGGCTAACGCGGACCAATGTTCCGTTTCTTGTTTGGGCTATCCGCTTTCCACTCAATTGGCGAATGATCTCCGGCATTTTTTGGCTGAGTTCATAACGACGCTCATTGAAAGCCCGCAACCCGTGCCTATCAGAATGAGATGTTGGCAGTGAAGCTTTGTGCCTCTTCGGATCGTAAGTTTCATTGAAGCAGTGGTTATTGAAAGTTACCTCTATTGTGAACTCACGGAGGCTAACGTCAGGCATCAATTCAAACCGAAACGGCTCAAGGTGCTTAAGCGAAATTTCTTTTCCGTCGATAACGAGTCGTTTCCAATATGCCATCGCGAATTAACGTCTTCACATAAAAATCGATAGGGAAACAAGTCAAGTTTGGCGGAAAAATAACAATAACTTATTGATTTAATTATATATATGAAATCTTCAGTGGTCAATTGGGTGTTTAAAAACGTGCTATAGCGGTTCTTTCTATGGCTGGAAAGAATGACAACGACCAGCACTTTCCAGTTTGATGCTTGTCTAAGCGCTCGCCACAAAAGCTGGATTATCGAAACCGCGATCTGATTTGCCGTAGGTCAGCCTTGTACCATCGACGTTACAGACTTTTCCTCCTGCGGCTTCCAGCACGGCTTGGCCGGCGCCGGTGTCCCATTCCATGGTGCGGCCAAAACGGGGGTAGAGATCGGCTTCGGCTTTGGCGATGAGGCAGAATTTGAGAGACGAGCCTGCCGAAGTGAGGGTTTTGACGTGGCAGCTTTTGAGGAACTCGCTTGTCTCGGCATCCATATGGCTGCGGCTGGCCAGGACGGTCAGGCCGTCTTTAGGTGGACTTCTTACTTTCAACGGCTGCCAAGCGATTTGCGAGAGTGTGTCATTCAAGGAAAGTGCGGCAAAACCCGCCCTCTGGCCTGCTTCACCCCAATAGATTTGATTGATGGCCGGGGCATAAACCACGCCCATCACGGGCCTCAGGTTTTCAATCAGAGCGATATTGACTGTGAACTCACCATTGCGCGACGTGAATTCTTTGGTGCCGTCCAGCGGATCTACGAGAAAAAAGCGGTTGCCCAATACTGGAATGTGTCCCGCACTGGCGGCTTCTTCGGCCAAAACCGGAGTTTCCGGCCAAAGTTCGGTTAAGCCTTTGAGAATGAGTTTTTCTGCGAGGGCGTCAGCTTCCGTGACCGGCGAGAGGTCGGCCTTGGATTTTACAGCAAAATCTGAGGCGTAAACCATCATGATTTCACGCGCAGCTGATTGCGCGAGGTGTAACAGTTTCTGCAGGTCATCGGAGGGCTTCAACATGCGGCGATCTATGGCGGGAAGTGACCAATGCCGTCAATGCGGAATTTCTGTCTCAGATTTGTTATAGCATGATAACGAATCACCGATCTAACCTTGGGGAACTACACGTTATGGACCAGAAACTGTCTGACCTTGATCTAGCAGCACTTCTGTGTTCGCGCGTCTGCCATGATATTATCTCGCCTGTCGGTGCGATTGCAAATGGCTTGGAATTGATGGACGATCCGGACGTGGATGCGGAGATGAAGGCCACAGCACTTGATATGGTGCGCAACTCCGCCAAGACGGCGACGGCGAAACTCAAATTCTGCCGCATCGCTTTTGGGGCGTCGGGTTCTGCGGGTGCTCAAATTGATATGGGTGAAGCTGGCGAAATGGCCAAAGCCTTTGTAGGCGAAGAGAAAATCCGTTTGGATTGGCAGGCACCGCGCGAAAACCGCCCGAAGGCAGAAGTGAAACTGCTGCTCAATATGATGATGCTGGCGATGGCTGGCATTCCACGCGGTGGTGTTGTGACGGTTTCTGTTGATGGCCGGAATTTTTCGGTGAAGGCAAAAGGTGAGCGCGCCAAGGTGCCACAAGCCATGGCCGATGTTTTAACAGGTGCCGTTGCCGCAGAAACTTTGGATGCACGGATGGTGCAGCCTTATTATGCAAAGTTGCTGGCAACGTCAGCGGGACTTTCATTGGGCATGGCCATGGAGGGCGAGGATATTGTTGCCATTGCTGCGGTGCCGCTTGCTGCCTGAGGCAGATTTGATCGTCAGCACTTACCGCAGCTGATGGGGCTTCTTGTGCAAGCTTTTAACTGTCTTGAAACACCATGGCCGCAGCACCAATCAGGCCGGAATTTCCACCAAGCCCCGCTTTGACGACAGGTACATCGCGGAAGGCGGGCATGGCATTTTGCGTCACATAGTTTGAAATGCCGGGGTGCAATTGGTCAAAGGCATTTGATAATCCGCCGCCAGTAATAACGGCTTCCGGGCTGTACAGGTGCAGCAAACTTGTAATGCCAAGACCGAGAAAATGAATTTCATCGTCAACATGTTTTTGTGCCGCTGCATCACCCAGCCTTGCCGCTGCAAAAACTTCAGCGGCGGAATTTGCTTTGGCGCGTGCGGTGAAAGCGGGTCCGGCGGCATAAGCCTCCCAACAGCCCAGACTGCCGCAATTGCAGCGAAGACCATTGGGCATGATGGCCATGTGGCCAATATGGCCCGCCATGCCTTTGCGACCGTGCAAAACATTGCCGTCGATAATCACGCCGCCGCCGATGCCGGTTGATACCGTGACATAGACAAGGGAACGCAAATTTTTACCTGCCCCGAATTTCCACTCGCCGATGGCAGCAGCAATGCCGTCATTTTCGAGTTGAACAGGGTAGGGCAGTGCTTTTTGTAACAATGCCAAGAGTGGAACATTGTCGAAATCTTTGATGGTCGGAAGGCCAATGGCGATGCCTTGTTCGGTGTCCAATGGGCCCGGCGAACTGACACCCACACCTAAGATTTTTGCAGCATCAACATCGCGGCTGACATCAAGTGCCGCATCCACCAATTGCTGGATGACAATGGCGGGGCCTGCTGTGGCTTTGGTTGGGGTGGCGATGCGATTAAGGATCTGACCTTCGCGGTTCACAAGGGCAGCACGAATTTGTGTGCCGCCCAAATCTACTGCAATCGCCAAATCCATTACAGTGCTTTCAACCATGCGATGCGTGCGCCCAAGTCCGGTGCAGCAAAAGCCAGCGATCCTAGGACGACAGTTTCAGCCGTTGCCTTGCGCAATTCAGGAACCGTGTGTTCGCGAATACCGCCATCAGCCGCCAGCACAATGCGTTGTGGCAGGTTGGCAGCGGTGATCATGGCTTTGGCTTCACGCAACCGGTCGCAAGCCGTCGGGTCAAGGCCTTGGCCCTTCACGCCGATTGCTGTGCCGAGCAGGGTGAGGAAGCTCAAATCTTTCAGGTGAGGTTTGGCTGCGGCAATTGCCGTTGATACTTTCAAGACCATACCTGCCGCAATTCCATGGCTTTTGATTTGTGCTATCGCTGGCGCAGCATTGGCGTTTTCGGCATGGACGCTGATGATGTCGCAACCGGCCTCAGTGAATTGATCGATTTGCGAAAGCAGAACATGATCCACCACCATCAAATGAATATGAATGGGAATGCTGGATTTCTTACGGATAGCTGCCACTTGATCCGGGAAGAACAAAAAGGCTGGCGCAAAGTGACCATCAGCCACATCGATATGCAGCACATCGGCATGGCCCTTGATGCGATTGAGATCATCTTCCAAACGGATGAGGTTTGCGGACCACATCGAGAATTCCGCAATCAGCTGGTTGCGGGGCAGGGCGTCTATTACGGCGGTCATCAGATGTTTTCCTCAAAGAATTTTAAAAGCGTGGACTGGAATTCCAGGACATAGCGCTGCTTGTCAACGCCCTTTGGTGTGATTTTAACAAGGCGGGAGTGGGGGATCATGTCGTGTAGCGCCTGCGCATGGGCAAAAGGGTGAGTATAGTCTTGCTCGGTTGCGATAATAAGGGTTGGAACTTGAATGTTTCGCGCCTCGGCTTCGGTGACGCCGGGGCCGTCGGTTGCGATTTTGCTGAGCAATGCTGCTGTGTTTGCAATAGGCTCGCGGCTGAAGAAACTGCTCAGCGAAGCCAAGTTATCGGGAGAAATTTCGCCGAGGTGTTTGGCAGTGCGGCTGTTTAAAAATTCAGATTTAGCAGCGGCCGGTGGAAAATTTGATAGCAATGCACCGATTTCAGCAAACGGCTGCATGTTTGCGGGTGCATTGTCTGTCACCCAAGCAGGCCGCGCCAGAACGAGCGCCTTTACAAGGTGAGGCTTGTGCACCGCGAGGTGCAATGAAATCGCAGCCCCCATCGAAATGCCACCGATGATACTGCGTGTCTTGATGTGTGCGGCAACGTCATCCGCAAATGTTTTGATTGAAATATCCGTGTACGGACCAATATCAGACGCGCCATGGCCACGGCACTCGAGGGTATTGAGTTGAAAACGCGCATCGTTCGGGAAAACTTCAAGCGTTTGCGCAGCATCACCACAGAGGCCGTGCTGGAAGAAAACGGGGGTGCCAGTTGATGCGTTGCGGATGACATTGAGGTGAGGAATCATGAGGCTAACAAAAAGACCTCATCAGTCACTTCGTGACAGCTTCTCCATCTGTGATGGAGAAGCGACTGAAATGTCCCTTCTCCATCGCAGATGGAGAAGGTGGATTGCGCGAAGTGCAAGACGGTTGAGGTCCCTTTCACGTTAAAGCTCATTCTTTAAAAACGCCGCAACACCCGGCGCTTCGTCCGCACTCAATCCATGCGTTATCAGTGCTCCCTCAAAACCCGCTTTTTTCAAACACCTCAGATAATGCGGGTAATCCAATACGCCCGTTCCTGCCGCCACAAAACGACCATCAGCAGCGCGGTCTTTGGCGTGGGCCATGGCGATGTGGGGGGCGAGTACATCAATCGCTTCCGCAACAATGCGATGTTGCTCGGCCAAGCTTTGCACTTCAAACAGATTTGCCGCATCCAAAATGATTTTGATGCGGGGGGATTTGCATTCGTCGATTAAACGCTTTGCGGCATCAGCACCATTGACCACATTGGCCAACTCAGGTTCCACACCAAGAACAAGATCAAAACGTTCGGCAATGCCGATGGCGACGATCATTGAGTCAATCAAATCGCGCCACGCTGTTTTGCTGCTGTTGTCGGGATGATGCGTCCACTGGTCTTTCGCATCGCGGGTGCCGGTGCACAGGGTGATCATGGGAATGCCCATATCAGCAGCTGCTTTGGCCACAATGGCCAAACGCCGATGCCCGATTTCGCGCGATCTCACATCAGGGTGAATCATATTATAGGTGGCTGAAAGCGCGTTCAGCGTAACACCTGTTGTTGCAGCGGCGTGGCGTAGATCAGCTATCACATCATCATCAACCGCGTCAGGCATTGAACTTAAACCTGAACAGGCAAGATTATATTGCGCCACTTCAAAACCTGCAGTCTTGACTTGGCTCAACACCACGCCTGGCGATGTGCCGGAAAAGGTTTTTGCAAAAATTCCAAGCTGCATCAGAGCCCGCCTGATACATCGGAAAGCGCCACGTCTTTGCCGCTTTCAACCGAGCGGGCAATTGCCACCATGGCGCGGACGGATGCAATGCCGTCTTCAATGTCAGCGCCTGTCATTTTTGCGCCATTCAAAATCACGTCGGCAAAACCTTCGAGTTGGCGGCGGTAAAAATGTCCATCTGCACCGATGACACGGTGCGACGCGCCCTCGGCCTCGCGGAAAATATCAACCTCGCTGGATTTATAATACCAGGGATTATAGGTCTTGCCGATGATGCTGCCGTTTTGGCCGTAGATTTGAAAACCTTCATGCCAATCCATGCGCACGGCGATGGTCAAATCCAGATGCCCCATCGTTCCATTGGCAAAATTCACATCAACAAACCAGCAATACATGCCTTTGTTCTCGGATAAACGCGCCCGCACAGACACAATATCGCCTGCAAAATAGCGTGCGGTGTCGATCAAGTGGCAGCCATGGGCCAGCATGAAATATTTGCGCAAATTGGCTTTGGGATTCCCGGAGGGTTTGCGCGCATTTTTACTGGTGACCACAAGTGGCTGCACAGCATCGGTCATGGGATAGCGGTGCGTGGAGTCGCAATACCAGGCCTTCATCGCAATGATGTCGCCCATCTCCGTGTCGATGAATTTTTTCGCAGCTTGAAGCCCCGCATCAAAGCGCTTCATGTGCCCGACTTGCAAAATTTTGCCCGAGCGTTTTACCGCTTCACGCAAGCTTTCGGTTTCTTCAACGGTAAGGCCCAAAGGCTTTTCACAGAGCACATGCTTGCCCGCCTCTAAAGCGCGAATGGAAGCTGGCACATGGAAGGCGTCCGACGTTGCAATGATCACCGCATCCACATCAGGGTCAGCCAACATTCTGTCATAGTCGTTGTAGGTTTTTTCTGCGCCATGGGTGATGGCCATACGTTCACGCAAATCATCAGCCACATCGCAAATGGCATAAAGATCGGCGTTGGCCGCCTTGGTGCAGCTTTCAAAATGAGCGGCCTGCGCAATCTGCCCCGCACCAAGAACCCCAACACGTAAGCGTTTGTCTTGTTTGGCTGGCACGATTGTTGGCTCCCGACTGAGTGTTGGAAGCCGTGTTAACAGGCGTTCAGGGGCTGTTACAACAGTTTATCGTTATCTGGTGCGGAAGGGACATATTCAACACGAGGTCGCTTCTCCACATGGTGGAGAAGCTGTCACGCAGTGACTGATGAGGTCCCTTCGTGGGGCCGAGGATTTTATCCTCACCCCTGCTTCACAATTGTGGGGGCCAGAATGTCTCCCCAATAGCCGCCGTCGCGGTGATGGCGTGACATGCGTTGCAACTCGATTGAGAGGCCTGCTTCAACCGCTTCGCGCATCGCGGTGTTGAGGTGTTCGGCTTGTTGGGCCAGCGCTTGAAAGCGAGAGGCTTGATGATCTGAAAGTTGTGACATTTGGCGAGTTCCTTATTCGGCGGCGTGACGCGTGAATTGCGCTGTTTCGGTTGATTCATGCATGGCGGTGGTGGAGGATTTACCGGAGCTGATGGTCATGGCCACTTGGTCGAAGTAGCCGGTGCCCACTTCGCGCTGATGGCGCGTTGCAGTGTAACCCCGGGCCTCAGCCGCAAACTCGCGCTGTTGCAGCTCCGAATATGCGTCCATGCCGCGGTCGCGGTAGCCATCAGCCAAATCAAACATCGACATATTGAGGGAGTGAAATCCCGCCAATGTGACGAACTGGAATTTATAACCCATGGCCCCTAATTCACGCTGGAATTTTTTAATCGTCGCATCGTCCAACTTCTGTTTCCAATTGAAGGATGGTGAACAGTTGTAAGCCAGTAATTTGCCGGGATGCTTTTTGTGCACGGCTTCTGCGAATTTTTTCGCATCATCCAAATCCGGGTGAGAGGTCTCCCACCACAGTAAATCGGCAATGTCGGCATAGGCTAATCCACGTGAAATGCAGTGGTCCAAACCCGATCCCGGCTGCAAGCGGAAGAAACCTTCAGCTGTGCGTTCACCGGTGATGAAGGGACGGTCGCGCTCATCAACATCGGACGTCAGCAGTTGCGCTGACTCAGCATCGGTGCGGGCCACCGTGAGTGTGGGCGTGCCCATGACGTCAGCAGCCAATCGTGCGGCAACAAGGTTGCGCACATGGGCAGCGGTGGGGATCAACACCTTGCCGCCCAAGTGGCCGCACTTTTTTTCTGAGGCGAGTTGATCTTCGAAGTGAACACCTGCGGCACCCGCTTCAATGAAGGCTTTCATGATTTCAAAGCTGTTGAGCGGACCGCCAAAGCCTGCCTCGGCATCGGCCACAATCGGTGCATACCAGTCGCGGCTGACTTTGCCTTCAGCTGCTTCAATTTCGTCAGCGCGACGCAGCGTGCGGTTGATGCGGCGGCAGAGTTCCGGGGCAGCGTTTGCCGGATATAGAGATTGATCGGGGTACATGGCACCCGCAGTGTTGGCATCAGCAGCCACTTGCCAGCCGGAGAGATAGATGGCTTTTAAACCAGCCCGCACCATTTGCATGGCTTGGTTACCGGTCACGGCTCCAAGGGCATTGATGAAGGGCTCGGACTTTAAAGATTCCCACAGGCGGTTTGCGCCGCGTTCAGCGAGTGTGTGTTGAACCGTGAGAGTGCCCCGCAGCTTCTGGACGTCAGCGGGGGTATAGGGACGTGAGATGCCGTCGAAACGACCGGCAGGCGCTGCGGGGATGAGGTCTTGGAAGGTCAGGTCGGACATGGTGTGCCTTTGAGGTGAATGACTGTAAGACCTCAAACATCGCCGCGATTTTGCGCCGCAACAAGACGGACAATGTCATGAAATGGTTGATTTGTCATAAATTTACAATTTACAAAAATATACTTGAGTAATTTTGTAAATGGTGACAGTTTGAACCATGAATACTGATCGACACCGAAAAATCCTGGCGGGCGCCCGCCTGCGGAAGCTGCGCAATGAGCTTGGCTTATCGCAAGTGGCGATGGCACAGGATCTCGATATTTCCGCCAGCTATTTGAATTTGATCGAACGCAACTTGCGCCCCATCACCGCGCAGTTGTTGATCAAGCTGTCAGAAGCCTATGCCATGGATCCCAAGGCCTTTGCGGGCGACGATGAGTTGCGCAATTTACAGGAATTGGAGGAGGTGTTCGCCGACCCCATGTTCAAGCAAGATCAGATTGGCCGGAATGAGATCAAAGCACTGCTTGAAGAGGCCCCGTCGATTGCTGATGCGGTGAAACGTTTGTTCCGCGCCTATACGGATGTGCGCGAATTGAGCAGCGGTTCTCTTGCGAATCTGTCGGAGGCTGAGCGCGGCGGTGAAAGCGGCAACCGCCATGACCCTTATGATCGTATGCGCGCCCACCTCGAAGCATCGGGCAACTATTTTGATGGCCTTGATCGTGCTGCTGAAAGCCTCAGCGAAGAGTTGCAAGTCGGCGAAGGCGTGTTGTTTGCCAATATCATCGCCAGGCTCAAAAAACAGCATGGCATCGTCACTGAAATCGTGCCGCATGCCGAAATGCAAAATATATTGCGCCATCATGACAGGCACCGCCGCAAGTTGATGTTGTCAGAAACATTGGATGGTCCAGGCCGCGCGTTTCAGGCCGCCGTATTGTTGGCCAATCTCGAAGCACGCGAACATATTTCAACAGCCTGTGAAGGCTTCAAACCCAATGACGGAAATGAAGAAAAGCTGGCCCGCATTACCTTCGCAAATTATTTCGCTGCCGCCATCGTCATGCCCTATCTGCGCTTTGCCGAAGCAGCCGAAAATCTTTCCTATGACATTGATTTGATGTGCGGGCGCTTTTCCGCCAGCTTCGAGCAAGTGGCACACCGCCTCACCACATTGTCACGTCCGGGCAAAGCCTGCGTGCCGTTCTTCATGGTGCGCGTTGATGCGGCGGGAAATATTTCGAAACGCTTTTCTGCCGGTGCTTTTCCCTTCTCGCGCGTCGGCGGCACCTGTGCGCGCTGGAACATTCATCACGCCTTTCAGCGCCCCGGTGTGATCGAACGGCAAAGCGTTGAAATGCCAGACGGCAGCAAATGGCTGACGATTTCGCGCACTGTTACCTCAACCCTGCAACCGTGGAACAGCTCAACCGCACAATTCGTGATCAGCTTGGGCTGTGCGTTGAAACACGCACCGCGCCTGGTCTATGGCCGCGACATTGATCTGAAAACCAACGTGGGCACGCCCATCGGCATCAACTGCCGTTTATGTGAAAGACCAAACTGCGCTCAAAGATCAGCCGCACCTTTGATGAACAAGTTGAGCTTCAGCGAACATTCAAAAGGCGTGTCGGCGTTTCCGGTGTAGCCCCTGAATCAAAAAAAGGCGCCCACCCTTTGATGTGCGCCTTTTCAATTCAATCCGTATACAGACCTTTATGCGCTTTCGCGGATGTCCAAGTCCAGGTCTTCGCCGCCCATTGAAGGCGCACCGTCGCGGAGCACGTAACCGCGGCCCCAGACGGTTTCGATGAAGTTTTTGCCCATGGCTGCGGCGGCGAGTTTCTTCCGCAGTTTGCAGATAAACACGTCGATGATTTTGAGTTCAGGTTCGTCCATGCCGCCGTAAAGGTGGTTCAGGAACATTTCCTTGGTCAGCGTGGTGCCCTTGCGCAGTGAGAGCAGTTCCAGCATTTGATATTCTTTGCCGGTCAAGTGAACGCGTTGGCCGCCCACTTCAACTGTTTTGGTATCAAGGTTCACCAGCAATTCGCCGGTGTGAATAACCGACTGGGCGTGGCCCTTCGAACGACGGACAACTGCATGGATGCGGGCGACCAATTCATCCTTGTGGAATGGTTTGGTCATATAATCGTCAGCGCCGAAGCCGAGGCCACGTACCTTATCCTCGATCGCGGCCAAGCCGGAGAGGATCAAAATCGGCGTGCCGACTTTCGAGACACGCAATGTTTTCAACACTTCATAGCCGGACATGTCAGGCAAGTTGATGTCGAGCAAAATGATGTCGTAGTCATAAAGTTTACCGAGATCGACGCCTTCTTCACCCAGATCAGTGGTGTAGACGTTGAACCCTTCCGACTTCAACATCAGCTCAATTGATTGAGCTGTGG
>JAYUQS010000097.1:0-12918 GCA_043756645.1 Hyphomicrobiales bacterium
CCCCCCATGGCACAGCAGATGCGGCGTTGCGGTCAAAGCGGCCAATGCATGCTTCGGCGGCAGCGCTACTCCATCAAGAGCAGCACCTTGGCCTTTTTGTACAGCGGTGGGGATATTCATCAACACGTCATCTCTTTGCCCGATTCTGGCGTAAGATCAAAATATCGGGGACAATTGCAAGGGATTTACACCATGGACCAAAAAATCATCACGCTTTTCGATGCCTACACCCACGGAGGCATGTCCCGCCGGGCCTTTCTGGATAAGTTGACGTTGGTGGCAGGTTCCGCCGCTGCTGCCACGGCCTTGCTGCCCGTACTCGAGAACAATTACGCTCACGCCGCCATGGTCGCCGAAGATGATCCACGCCTCGTTTTGACCGAAGGTGAAATCGCCCCAGGTATTAAAGGTCTGCTTGCCATTCCTAAAGACGCCACAGGTAAACTGCCAGCCGTTTTGGTGATCCACGAAAACCGTGGCTTGAACCCACATATTAAAGATGTCACTCGCCGCATGGCCTTAGAAGGCTTCGTCGCATTCGGCGCTGATTATCTGGCCCCACAGGGTGGCACACCGGTAGATGAAGATGTGGGCAAAGAAATGATCGGCAAGATCAAGCCGGAAGACCAAATTATGTATTCGCAGGCCGCCATCAAAGCTTTGATTGCCCATCCACAAGGCACAGGTAAAGCCGGGGCCATGGGCTTCTGCTGGGGCGGCGGAGCTGTCAACGCTTTGGCCGTTGCTGACCCGGCATTGTCCGGTGGTGTTGCCTATTACGGCCGCCAAGCCCCCGCAGCCGATGTGCCAAAAATCATCTCACCCCTGATGCTGCACTACGCCTCACTCGATGAGCGCGTCAACGCCGGCATGGCCGACTATGAAACCGCCCTCAAAGCCAACAACAAGTCTTACGAGCTTCACATGTACGAAGGCGCAAACCACGCCTTCAACAACGACACCAACACCGCCCGCTATAACAAAGAGGCAGCGGATTTGGCTTGGGGTCGGACGGTGGCGTTCTTGAAAAAGCATGCAGGGGGCATGGCTTAAATGTCACTGCTTATTTCGCAGTAGCACCAATCCACTCGCTCGCCATTTTCCTATAGTCTTGGAAAGTGATTTCTTTCGTTGCAAGTTCCATATCTTTGCAAATCTGAGGAATTGCTTTTAAGAACAAGTTGTACTCACTGGCAACTGCTTGCCCACCCGGAATAAGTTGGTTAGGTAAAACACTCCGCAACCAGGCCGAAAGCTCTTTGATCAACGATTTTAGGTCGTTTTCGTGGGAATGAATATCTTGACCCGAAATGTCTGACATGAATTGTTGATAGCGATACTTGGATTTGTCAAAAATTATGCAACTCTTCTTACGCTGATTTTGATCTCCAAACTTTCGGGCAGCAAGGAAGATTCCAAGTTCCAAAGGCATATTGAATCTGGGAAGTTGTGACCCTATATCGAGTTCAGTTTTTGAAATGTCATGCACCCCGAATCGGCTTTGCCTTATTATTTCGCAGATTTTATCAAATCGATTGTCGGCATTGTCGTCTGTTTCGAGTGCGCAACGAGGGTTCAAGCCTGATCGCAAAATTACAAAAACAATTGCGCGAAATTTGTCTTGATAGTCTTCTGAAAAAGGACAGTTTATAAAAACGTCCCGTCGTTTCATCAGCGCTTTGTGCCCGACACACTATATGCTGTTGAACTGCCTTTGAGAACTTTACTGATCGACAAAGAAATTTGCCGATCTGTAAAGTGAGTGGCTCGACCAACCTTTAAAATAGATACACCGTCTCTTGTGACACTTAGCACGTCATAACCATCTTTTTTTGTTGGTTTACGATTTTTTGCTGCAGCTTTTCCCATGGTTGAGATATTGGCATGTTTTGCATGAAATTCAATCCCCCCATTTGACAGCATGATTTCACCAACTTAAACCGCCCCAAGTCTAATTCGAAAGCTCTTTTCATGCCCACCGCCGCCGCCCTTCGTTCCGCTGCCCTCGAATCCCGTGCCTGGCCTTTTGAAGAGGCGCGGAAGATTTTGAAACGCGTCGAGAAGTCGGGCCAGAAACAAGTGCTGTTCGAAACCGGCTATGGCCCGTCGGGCTTGCCACATATCGGAACCTTTGGCGAAGTGGCGCGCACAACAATGGTGCGCAAAGCCTTCTCGCTGATGTCGGATTTGCCAACGCGTTTGCTGTGCTTTTCAGACGACATGGACGGCATGCGTAAAATTCCGGAGAACGTGCCCGACAAGAGCTTCTTGGAGCCGCATCTGCACAAGCCGCTGACGTCGGTGCCCAATCCGTTTGGCGGCGGTTATGAAAGCTTCGGCCATCACAACAATGCGATGCTGCGCCGTTTCCTCGACACCTTCAAATTCGATTATGAATTCGCCTCGGCCACCGACTATTATAAGTCTGGTCGCTTCGACGACATGCTCATCCGTGCGCTGGAAAAATTCGACGCCATCATGGGCGTGATGTTGCCCACCTTGGGTGAAGAGCGCCAAGCCACCTATTCGCCGTTTCTGCCGATATCTCCGATTTCTGGCCGCGTACTTTACGTGCCGATGAAAGCCATCGATGCCAAGAAAGGCACCATCACGTTTGCCGATGAAGACGGCACCGACGTGACATTGGATGTGCGCGGCGGGCGCACCAAATTGCAATGGAAGCCCGACTTCGGCATGCGTTGGGCCGCCCTTGATGTGGATTTTGAAATGTTTGGCAAGGACCACCAAACCAACGCACCGGTTTATGATGCGATCAGCGTCATTCTGGGGGCCAAGGCACCTGAACATTATGTCTATGAATTGTTCCTCGATGACATCGGCCAGAAGATTTCAAAGTCAAAAGGCAACGGCCTCACCATCGATGAATGGCTGACCTATGCTGATCCGAATTCGCTCGCGCAATTCATGTACAACAAGCCGCGCGAGGCCAAGAAACTCTACTTCGATGTGATCCCGCGTGCGGTGGATGAATATGCGCAGCAGCTTGCAGCATACCCGAAGCAAACAGAGCCGAAAGACCAGCTGATGAATCCGGTCTGGCATATTCATGCGGGTAATCCACCTGCACCTGAATCAGGTGGCGTGACATTTGCTTTGCTTTTGAATTTGGCCGCAGTCGCCAACACCGAAGACAAGTCCGTGATGTGGGCCTTCCTGCAACGCTATATGCCGGAGATGTCACCGGTCACACACCCGCGCTTAGACTCGCTCGTGGGTTATGCCATCCGCTATTACAAAGACTTCGTTGTCACCGCGAAGAAATATCGTCTGCCTACGGATGAAGAGGCAAGGGCTTTGACCGATTTGGCAGCGGCCTTGGGTAAGATTCCGGAGGGTTCTACTTCAGACACCATCCAAACCGAAGTCTACACCATCGGCCGCCGCGATCCTTATACGACGACACAAAAAGACGGCAGCATTGGCGTGGCGCAGAGCTGGTTCAACATGTTGTATCAAGTGCTACTCGGCGAAGAAAAAGGCCCGCGCTTTGGCTCATTCACTGCACTCTATGGTGTTGGCAATACCAAGGCTTTGATTGAGAGTGCTTTGCGCGGCGAGTTGGTAAAAACCTAATTCACAAATTCTCCGACGTAAAAATATCAAAGGGCAGGTTGATCGACTGGGGTGGAAAGTCGGGGCCTGATTCTTTGGCGCGGATCATGGCGTCGATGGCGGTTTGGGCCAGTCGTTCAATCGGATGGGCGATGACGAAGTTCAAAGTGCCATCAAGCAGTGCATCCTTGGTCACATCGGTGTTGTCATAACCCACAACAAACACGTCCTTGTTGCGGCCGGTTTCGCGCAAGGCCGCGACCACACCCGAAATGCCGCCGCCGCAGACGAAGAGGCCAGCGAGATCTTGGTGCTTGGCCAACAGGTCTTCCGTCACGTCGCGGGCGATGTTTGCAGTTTCGAATGTTGATTGAGGTTCCAGCAACACAAAGTCGCTGGCATGTTCGCGGAAATAAGAACGGAAGCCGCTCTCATTGGTTTCCTGACAACGGAAGCGATGGTTGCCGACGAGGATGCCAATTTTTGAGCCGGGTTTCTTGCACAAGTTATCAAAGGCCCAGCCCGCTGTGCGCCCCACCTTCCAAGCATCCAGCCCGACATAGCCCACGCCACAGCGGGCGGAGATCTGCGAAATAATGCCAAAAATCTTTTTGCCGCTTTCGGTCAAGTTTTCGATGGTGGCTGAGACAATGGGGTGCTCTGGTGCCACCACGGCGATGACATCAGCGCGTTGTGCCAATCTCACCATGGCGTCTGAGACGTTTTGAGGTGATAACTCGTCGAGATACTCAATTTGTATCATGACATCGTGATCTCTGACATCACTTGCTGCTGTGGCAAAGGCAGCTGCGAGCGATTTATAGAGGGCCCGGTTGCGCTGCAGGAGCAAAATACCGATCGACACTTTGGGCCGCGCCGAATGCAGGCTGTTGCGTATCGATCCAATTCCGTAAAAACCCACATTTTCAGCAGCTTGCAATACAGATTGAAGTGTTTCATGACGCAGTTTTTCAGGCTCATGCAGGGCCCGGTTGACGGTCGATACCGAAAGACCCGCCATCTTCGCGACATCGTGAATGGTTGCTCGTGCCATGTGCGTTTCCGTTTCAAAGCAGTTCAATGTCAGCAACTTCATATCGAGACAAAATGATATGAAATGACTCTTCTAATATCATTGATATTGCATTGATTCATTCCAAACGCCACCCTCAAAAACAGAAAAAGTGCAAAAGCACAATGCCTATGGGGAACAGCGTTCGACGATGGATGATCTGCAATTCGGAACACGCAACAAGCGCGGCGATTGGACCCCCAAGGTCAATCCTGAGATTGCATTCTTCTGGTCAAAGCCTCTCGACATCAAAGCCTGGGTCAAATTTCTGATTGGATATGTCTGGCCGTGGAATGTGTTCCATATGGCGGTCACACTCCTCTATTGGCATTATGTGCTGCCCGATTGGGACACCATGAAAACCCTGAGCTGGAGCTGGGCCTTGTGGCTCTATGCTGTCAATTCAGTCGGCATCTTCATCATGTATGGTGCCATCGAGCTCTTCTACTATGCCAGACGCCGTCAAGGTACGCGCTTCAAGTACAACGCCAAATTCCCCTCTGAGCAGCCGTCAGATGTGTTTTGGTTCAAGAGCCAGAACATCGACAACTTCATTCGAACGTATGCCTCGGGCATCACCATGTGGACGCTGGTTGAGGTGTTGATGCTGTGGGCTTATGCCAACGGCTATGCCCAATGGATCAATTGGGCTGAGCAACCCTATTGGCTGGCATTCCTGTTGTTCATGACGCCTGTCATTCATGAGGTGAACTTCTTTTTTATTCACCGTGCCTTGCATTGGCCACCGCTGTATAAATTCATTCACTCGGTACACCATAATTCGATCAATCCATCGCCGTGGTCATCACTGTCGATGCATCCGATTGAGACTTTTCTCTACCACGGCGTCATCTGGTGGCACTTGGTGCTGCCGTCCAATCCACTCATCGCATTGTTCCAACTGCACATGGCTGCTTATGGCGCGGTGAATGGTCATATCGGCTTCGACAAGCTTGAACTGACGGATGATGTTGGCCTCGATAGCCACGCCTATTTGCACTTTCTGCACCACAAACATTTCGACGTGAATTATGGCGGTGATGGTTTGATCCCGCTCGATAAGTGGTTTGGCACCTGGCACGACGGCTCGAAGGAGACGCAGGTACAAATGGAAGCCCGTTACGAGAAAAAGATTGCACGCATGAATGCAAAGACATCCTGACCCCGCAATACCGCGTGGTCAGTACTGAAGAACCCGTCATAAAGACGGTCATTGGGAGGAAGTAGAATGAGAATGATGAAAAAATTAGTTGTGGCTGCTGCATTTGTAGCCATGAGCGCCACCGCATCGCTGTCGGCAAACATTGCCGTGGTTGGCGGTTCGAACGACGACGCGTTTTGGAACCTGATCAAGAAAGGTCTTGATGATGCAACACCCGCTGTTGTTGCCAACGGCGGCTCCGTCAACTATCTGCGCCTTGTCAACTATGACAACTTCGCGCCAGACGTTGTGGGCTTGATCCGCACCGCCATCAGCCAAAAAGTTGATGGTTTGGTCATTCCGAACTGGGTGCCTGAAGCTGAAGATCCAGCAATCAAGGATGCCATGGCAGCAGGCATTAAAGTGATTTTAATGAACGCCGGTGGTGCTGACAAAGCCCGCGAATTGGGTGCCATCAACTATGTTGGTTCCGATGAATATGTTGCCGGTGTTTCGGGTGGCGAATCTTTCGCAGCCAAGGGCTCAAAGAACGTGCTCTGCGTCAACACCATTCCAGGTGCTGCAAACCTTGAGTCGCGTTGCAAAGGCGTTATGGACGGCATCACTGCAAAGGGCGGCAAAGCCACCCAATTGCCATTGCCAGCCTCAAGCTTCGGCAACGCAACAGCGGTTGCAGAAGCCATCAAGGCTGAGTTGATCAAGGACGGCACCATTGACGGCATCATCACCATTTCGGCTGGTGACGCTGACTCGGCTGCCATCGGCATTCAACAAGCTGATAAAGTTGCCACTGTGAAGCTCGGCTCGTTCGACCTGAACAAGGCTGGCCTTGACCGGATCAAGGGCGGCACACAAGCTTTCGCAATCGACCAACAGCCATACCTGCAAGGCTTCCTTGCTGTGTCGTTGCTGGCCTCAGCCATCGACTTCGGCACCAGCTTGCCAACCTTCCCGGTTCTCACCGGACCTGGCATTGTTGACGCTTCAAACATCGATGCCACATTGGCCGGTGTTGCCAAGGGCGCTCGGTAAGATAAAACTCTAAGTTCTCTCATCCGCCCTGTCGGGCACCTTCTCCCGTTTAAAGCAATGGGAGAAAGCACATTCCAAAAGCCTTCTCCCGCATTTTGCGCGGGAGAAGGTGGCCGAAGGCCGGATGAGGGGATTTTTTCGACTCCCACTTCCACGAAAGCTCCACCCCATGAATTCAAATTTCTCTTTCGGCAATCTGTTGCGCCGTCCTGAATCAGGGGCATTTTTGGGCTTGATCGCGGTTCTCATATTTTTCGCAATTTTCGGTGGCCTTGCCTTTTTGGACATTAAAGGTGGCCTTTCGAGCTGGCTGAATGTGGCCGCCAGTCTCGGCATTATCGCTATTCCTGTCGGCCTCCTGATGATCGCGGGTGAGCTTGATATTTCAGTCGGTGCCATGGTGCCTGCGGGTGCCATGTTGACAGCCGTCATTGGCGGTCATTTCGGCCTGCCGATTTGGTATGGCATCATCGCGACACTTGTCTTCGGTGTCCTCGTCGGGCTGCTGAATGGTTACATGGTTGTTAAAACTGAAGTGCCATCGCTGATTATTACTTTGGGTTCGCTGTTTGCTGTGCAGGGCATTTTGTTGGGGCTCACTGTGCTGGTGACAAAATCCACCAACGTCGCCATCAAAGTCGAAGGTTTGCCAAAAGCCATGTTTGGTGACTTTGTGCAATTGGGTGGTTTGTTTCCGCCCGGTCAGTTGCAGGTTATTGTGATGTGGTGGGTGTTGTTTGCCGCAGCCTACGTGTTCTTTGTGCATTACTCTCGCTTCGGCAATTGGATTTTCGCCATGGGCGGTGACAAGGTGAGTGCGCGCAATGCCGGTATTCCCACTGACCGTATGACCATTCTGCTCTTCGTTCTGTCTGCTGTTTCCGCTGCCTTCGTTGGCATGTGCCAGGCCATTCTGTTTAACTCCGCGCAAGTGTCTGGCGGACAGTCTTTCATTTTCAACGCCATCATCGCTGTTGTTGTTGGTGGTGTGTTGTTGACCGGTGGCTTTGGCTCCGTCATCGGTATTTTCTTTGGCACCATTACCTTCGCCATCGTCAACCAAGGCATTTACTACACCAATTTTGACCGCAACTGGTCGAGCTTGATCATTGGTGTGCTGCTGCTCGCCGCTGTGTTGATGAACAACACCTTCCGCAAAATGGCACTCACGTATGCGCCGAAGAAGAAACTGTCATGACCAAGCCCATTCTCGAACTCAAAAACGTCAACAAGTCCTTCGGCCCCATCGAAGTTTTGAACAACATTTCACTGCAAGTGAAAGCCGGTGAAGTTTTATGCCTGCTCGGTGACAATGGTGCCGGCAAGTCGACGCTGATCAAAATCATGTCCGGTGTTTATACACCAAGCTCCGGCACTGTTTTAATGGACGACCAACCCATTGCCTTCAAAACCCCGCGTGATGCCAGCGACAGAGGTATTGCGACGGTGCATCAGTTCGGTGGCACGTTCCCCCTGATGAGCATCGGGCGCAGTTTCTTTGTCGGTGTGGAACCTACAAAAGGTTGGGGTCCGTTCAAGATCTTCGACCGCAAAAAAGCCAATGCGATCGCTGTCAAGTCGGTGCAGGATTTCGGCATCACCCGCATTGATGATGGGGATCGTTTGGTGGGCGGTCTTTCCGGCGGCGAACGCCAGTCGCTGGCGATTGCACGTGCGGTTTACTTTGGCGCGCGTGTCTTGATTTTGGATGAGCCGACGGCAGCGCTAGGCGTCAAGCAAGCAAGCCACGTGTTGCGCATTGTGAACCAAGCCAAGAAGCGCGGGCTTGCGGTGATTTTCATCACGCATCAGGTCATGCATGCAATGGCGGTGGGGGACCATTTTGCCGTTTTGATCCGTGGATCGGTTGCCGCTGACTTCAAAAAAGGCGAACGCTCACGCGAGCAAATCACCGACCTGATGGCCGGTGGAGAAACCATGGCCAGCCTTGAAGCCGAAATTGAAGCGGCGATTTAATACCGGAGTGATCAAATGAGTTTTGCACTTGCAGCTTGTGCTGAAATGTTGTGGACCGATAAGCCCATCGAATGGCGCGCCAGCCGTTTGAAAGAGCTGGGATTTGGTGTGGGCTTGTGGAACTGGCCTGCCCATGATCTGGCTAAGCTTGAAAAAACCGGTGCCACTTTCACCATCATGAATGGTTACCTCGAAGGCCGCTTGGCCGATGATGAAGGTGCCGACTTGCTGCTGAAGTCAGCGGCAGAAACCGCGCAGGTGGGCAAGCGCCTTGGCGTCCATCGTCTCAATCTCCATGGCACGGGCCTCGGCGACGGCGGTATTCCAATAGTGAAAACGCAAGTTACCACGGGTGCCATGTGGCTCAAGGCACGAGATACGCTCAATCGCATTTGCGATATGGCTGAGAAGCTGGATGTGGTTTACACTCTGGAAAACCTGAATTTGCTGGATCACCCCGGCTGCCCCTTTGGCTCCACAGCTGATGTGCTGGCACTGGTCTCATCCATCAACCGCTCGCAGCTCCGCATCAACCTCGATCTTTATCACACCCAAATCGGCGAAGGTGACCTCATCCGCTGGTGCGAAAAATGTCTGCCCTGGATCGGCGAAGTGCAAGTGGCCGATAACCCCGGCCGCTGCGAACCGGGTACCGGCGAAATCAATTACGCAGGCGTGGCGCAGGGCTTAAAAGCCATGGGCTACAGCGGCCCGGTGGGGCTCGAGTCCCATGCCAAGGGCGATGCTGAAAAGGCGCTAGAAGCGTTCCGGGCGGCGTTTACGGTTTGAACGTAAGTTCCTCATCCCTAGACATCGCTTGCGATGTCGGAAACTGTCGGGACCTTTTCCCGCGTCTTCTTGCGGGAGAAGGTGCCCGACAGGGCGGATGAGGGAATTACTGCAAAGCTCTCTCACCCCACCAATTCCTTAAACCAATCGCGATCCCAATAGGCTTCCAAGTCTTTATCAGCTGCCAAGTGTTCAGCCGAGGGCAAGGTTCCATCTGCCTTGCAACGCAATAACTGCGCTTCCGTCTCCTCGCTGCGGCCTTGCAGGGCAAGGGCACAAGCAAGATTGTAATTTGCTTTCCCCTCTATCGCTTCCGTAGCCCGGCACTTGGCTTCTAACACTCCGAGTAAGTTGCTGTCCTTCGTTTTGTGATAGAGTGCGGACAAGGCATTGCCCCAGTTGGAAAGCGCCTCGTGCTTGTCTGGCTTGAGGACCAGCGCTTGTTCAAATTTCGCCATAGCCTTACGCAACAGCACTTCGTCATTGCCCTTCTCTCGTGCTGCTTTGGCCAGTTCAGCACCCTTGCCAATTTCGACCCATGCCAAAAGGTATTGAATATCTGGTTGAGACCCTCCACCTGATTTGATACGTTTTTCTTTTCGCCATCGTCCCACCACCCTGGCGCAAGTCCGCTGGCTTTGTCCAGACTCACTCTGAAATGGCGGGGATGATTTCAGCTCCACCCCGTGAGCCCTGATTTACGATGTCAAGCAGCAGGGGTTGCCCCATGCGCATGACATCGATATAGGATTAAATGGTTTAGCTGTCAAGGATTTTTATCCTTGAATGGAATCAAGCGGTTATTGCGAGGCCCAGATGATGCGGGCCATCCAGTCAACCTCTTTCGCATCCAGTGATTTCACAGGGTGCTCAGGATTGAGCGAGGCCAGTTCGATGGTGCGGGCAGATTGTTTTTGCAAGACTTTGGCCATGACCTGGCCATCAGCGGTGCGCACCACCACGCGGTCACCCTTGCGGATGGTCGCACCTGGTGACACGATGATGGTGTCACCTTCCCGGTAAAACGGCATCATTGAGTTACCAGTGATTTCGAGCGCATAAGCCGCTGTGTCCGTTACACCCGGCACTTCCACTTCATCCCAACCACCGCCCGCAGGAAAACCTGAGTCGTCAAAAAAACCACCGCGACCCGCTTTGGCAAAACCCAGCAAAGGCAGCACCCGCATTTTTGGCGGAGCGCCTTTTTTGCCTGACAGCAATTCCATGAATTCATCAACCGGTGCGCCCGATGCATTCAGCACCCGCGAAATCGATTCCATGGTTGGCCAGCGTGGGCGGCCATCAGGGCCGGTTCGCTTTGACGGGTTGAAAGAGGTGGGGTCGAGGCCGGCCTTTTTGGCCAGGCCGGAAGCCGAAAAGCCATAACGCTCGGCGACAACATCAATTGCACTCCAGACTTGCTTGTGGGTAAACATGATTCGTGATTCTCCTATTTTAAAAATGTGCGCCTTTTGTAGGACAATAAGCCTGCATAGGAACAGATTGTCAAGTAAAAAACTTATGGCTATGCGAATTGGCATGACATTGATTTTCAAAATTGTTTCAGAAGCAGTCTGGCTCAAGGCTGTTGCATCCGGTGTTTTTGAAGGGGCCGCCATCGATTTGACTGATGGCTTTATCCATTTTTCCGATTACGCCCAAGTCGTTGAAACGGCGCAGAGGCATTTTACAGGCCAACAGGGACTGCTTCTTGTGGGTTTTGATGCAGCAGGTTTCGGTGACGCTTTAAAGTGGGAAGCTTCGCGTGGAGGAGCACTATTTCCGCATCTCTATGGCAAACTTGATCCTGCTTTGGCACGATGGGCCAAGCCTTTGCCGTGGGTGGGAGATGCCCACGCGTTTCCGACGGAGTGGACGGCATGAGCCTGATTGATTTAGCGTTTCATCTCGGCCGCCCGTTTCTGCACAGCATGGAAGCAGAAGCAGCACATTTGCGCACCATTGCCTTGCTCAAATGTTTGCCCCCCCTGCCAAAGCAGACATCAAATCCCCAGCTCGCCCAGACCCTATTTGGGCTGAATTTTCCGAACCCTGTGGGCTTGGCTCCCGGATTTGATAAAAATGCCGAGGTGCCAAACCAAATGTTGCGTTTGGGATTTGGCTTTGTGGAGGTGGGAACGCTTACACCTCGCCCGCAAGTTGGAAACCCCAAACCACGTCTCTTTCGGCTCATTGAAGACAATGCCGTGATCAACCGCATGGGGTTCAACAATGAGGGGCATGCTGCCGCATTGGCGCGGCTCACGAACCGAAAATCCCGTGGCATTATTGGCATTAACATCGGCGCCAATAAAGACAGTGTTGACCGCGCTTCTGACTATGTGGCGGGGATCACGGCTTTCAGTGATGTTGCCGATTACATCACCATCAATATTTCCTCCCCAAATACACCGGGGTTGCGTGGATTGCAGTCTGCAACGGAACTTGAGAACCTATTGCGGCAATTGAATGCGGCGCGGGCAACCCAATCCAAACGCCCTGCTATGTTGTTGAAAATTGCTCCCGACTTGGGCGATGAAGAAATGCGTGAAATTGCGCAATGTTGTGCGGGGGGCGCAGTGGATGGTGTTATTATTTCTAATACCACACTTTCACGCCCGGCACTTTCATCCGTGCACGGAACAGAAACCGGCGGACTTTCGGGCCGTCCCCTGTTTGATCTTTCAACGCAGCAACTGGCAAAATTCTACATCTTGACGAAGGGGCAATTGCCCTTGATCGGGGTCGGCGGCATATCGGATGGAACCACTGCCTTGGCCAAGATTGAAGCCGGTGCCAGCTTGGTGCAAATTTATTCCGCTCTTGTTTATCAGGGCCCGAGCTTGGTGCAAAACATCATCCGTACACTGAGTGACACCGTTGCCCAACATCAATCGTTTGAAACCTTGCGTGGGCACCGCGCTGAGGAGTTGGCCTCACCAAAGTGAGGCGGGAAGATATTTGGAAAACACTTCCGCGGTTTTTCCACTGGTTTCCAAACGGTCCAAACCCGCATCAAGTTTAATGCGCGCATCTGCAGCATCACGGCGCAACACAAAACTCAAGCTACGGGTAAAGCTGGCGCGATCCACAAAAGCTTTGCCCAAGAAACTACAGCAGCCGCGCGAAACACTGCCCTGCAACCAAAAAGAAAGTTGCACTGCATCACCAAAGACCACATCGACCTGGCCGGTGCGTAAGGCTTCCAACACGGCATCTTGTGTTTCAAACGGCACCAGAACCGAGCGGGCATAATAGGTTTCTAAAAACCGGGCATGTGCGGAGTTGCCACGAAACCCTATGCGACGTCCTG
>JAYUQS010000098.1:0-12851 GCA_043756645.1 Hyphomicrobiales bacterium
AACGGGTTTTTTCGCAGACCACATGCACGACACGTGTGACACAAGTGTTCCGCGGCGCACGCGTGTCGCCCTCGAACCATAGGTGTGAACCGGATTACCCTTTTAGAGGTGCGCAGAACATGCTGCCTACCGATCCCGTTATCGCCCATCCTAATGGCCCGACCTTTTAAGGGGCCGGGGGTGTATCAATCAAACCTGGACCTTCCGGCTACGTTAACCGCTCAATCCAATCCCGTTGCCCCTCCATCCAGGCTCACCGTCATGAGCAGGACCCCGTTGGAGAAGGCGACCCTGATATAGGCATAGAGTCCGATCCTTGTCAAGGATTATTTTCAGAATTTTTTCCGTCACGTAAAATGTGGGGGAGTAAGGCGAAGACGGGAGGGCTGTCGCATACGACGCCAAAGGGATCTCATCCGTCTCGGGCTTCGCCCGATCCACCTTCTCCATCTGCGATGGAGAAGGGTCGATATGATGGGGATTGTCCCTTCTCCATCGCAGATGGAGAAGGTGCCCCAACGGGGCGGATGAGGTCCCTTTGGCTGCGATTGCCCTGCCACAAGGGGAGGGGATTTCTGAGGTGTTGTCGTTGGGTTGCAAGAGTCAGTTTAAATAACGGTTGGTGTTATGCAATACGTTCTTTCGCCTCTGTCGGCACTGGATAATCGAGTTTCGGCAACAACGTGCGCATGTTGGCTGCAATTAAATCAGCAAAAAGTTTTTGATCTAATTGAGCAAGATCGCCGAGGTGGCCTGCAAGAACAGGGACGATGTCTTCAAGTGCGCCTTTGATCAAACGATTTTGCGCAGCTTTACGGGATATGCCGATGTGAGACAGGAAAGCTGAGAACTGCTCTTTGTCAATTGCATGAAGCGTATTGGCGACCCCAATATCATAGGATAGTTCCTCGGTTAAATTACTATCCAGCCGCGTTGGCAACACATCATAACGCGGCGCTAAATCTGGTCGTACCCCTCCGGAATAGAGCAGTGCATGGTTCTTGGCGTGACCATCAACATTGCCGATGAGCAGGTCAAAGAGAGTTAAATTCAGGATAAACAATCGGGCCATGTCTGGGTTTGCTGTTTCATTCAAAAGTTCTCCAATCGCTTGCGCATCAAAACGCCGTCCTTCAATGCCGTTGCGTTGATATTTGAGACTGGGCGGAAGTGAAAGCGCTTGTGCGAAGTCTTCTTGATGCATGCGGATGATTTGCCCTTGTGCATTGAATCCCCGATCAAACCGACGCGTGATCAGCGCTGGAATGCCAGAAACCTCGAGTCGCATCGATGGCACCGTCAGTATTCCACACTGTTCTGACATTTGAAGGGAGAGCATTTCCTGTTCAGGGTCAAGCAGGTGGTCTTGATCAGGAACTTTCATCACGTGGGTTGTCGGCGCACCTGTGCCCGGCTTCGGAAGTGCGAATGTTTCCGCGTCCAGCATCAAAATGGAAATCTTACTTTGATAGCCTGTCAGTGGCGATGGATCGCGCAGATCATTCGGCAGCGCTTTTCGTAAGTAGAGTGCGCGTAAAAGATCTGTGAAGTCTTCTCGCGATAAAACGTCATAATCCGTTTCCAAGTTGCCTGGTACTTTTGTCGGTGCACTGTCCTCAGGAAGGATCGAGACTGCACCTGCACAATCAGCGCCGATATGAAATAGCAGTCCAACCAAATCGGTTGACTCAATGCCATGTCGCTCCGTTACTTCTTTGAGGGGTTGGTTGCGCTCTTGCAGCAAGTTGCCAAAGAATGATCGGGCAGCAACATCGCCATGGGGAGCTTCCTGCAACGGTAATGAGAGTGACAGCGGAATTGGGTTGGGCAACCCCAGGTGCTCGCTTGTATAGGCGAACATCACATCACCAGACATTTTCCGCGTCAGTTTTCCAATGGGTGCAGCATAACCATCAAGACGAACATCCAGTGTAAGGACGCTCATCGTTTGATCGCAAAAATATCAATGCCAGCTACAGAGGCAACTTGCAGTACTTTGGCGAACTCTAAACGTGGCTTGCCCGCTTCGCATTCCACAATGAAACGACGACCAACACCTACAAGGTCAGCCAGTTGTTGCTGTGTGAGTTTTTTTGATTTGCGTGATGATTTGATGAGATCACCGAGTTGGTTCGGTTTTGTAATCGTTGCAATGTTTGTTGGTTTGGGAAGTGATGTCAGTTTTGGAGGAGCGCCCATTTTAATTCCGCCAATGTCGTGGAGTTGACTTAAGGTCTTATTCAATCTTGCAGATGGGTTGCTCATTATTCTCGGACGAAACTCCGCTGGAATTCCCTCCCCCTTGTGGGGAGGGTTAGGGTGGGGGTCGCTCAGACTGTTGGAATTGCAGGAAATTCTTCTTTCACTTCATGGGTTGCAGTGACCCCCACCCCGACCCTTCCCACAAGGGGGAGGGAGAAGAATGGGGCAACTCTTTTGGCGGTTGGTATTACTCAATCTTTCAGATGGGTGGCTCAATGTCTTTGGGGACTCAAATGGAGAAATGATTTTTGATTTCAAGTCGGTCATTGTATGCTCCCAATCGGGATCATTAGCAGTTTTTGGCCGTATGTCAAGGATTGGTGATCCCTATAGGTATCAAAAATAGATCAAAGGCAAGCCAATAGCTTAAATGACACCGATCAGGATCAAAATCAACTCACGTTATTCGGCAACTCGCTCTCCCGTTTCGCAATAAACTCCCGCAGTCCCTCCGCCACAGCTTCATCCATTTTTGGCGCTTCATATTGCGCGAGCATGGCGCGGGCCTTGTCGCGTCCCCGCGTATCGTGATCTTTCGCACCTTCGGCTGACCATTGTTCGAAGGAATTGAAATCCATGAGGCTCGGCATGAAGAAGGCTCTTTCGAAATGTTTGAGTGTGTGGGCGGTGCCGAGGAAGTGGCCTTGCGGACCCACTTCGCGCACCGCCGCCATCGCTTCTTTGAAGTCATCAAACTTTAAACCGCCGGCATATTTATACCAACCCACAAGTTGCTCAGCATCGGTCACGAATTTCGAATAACCACACGTCAAGCCCGCTTCGAGCCAACCCGCCACATGCCAGATGTAATTGGCTCCTGACAGAATGGCGGCATGCATCAGCATGTTGGACTCGTAACCCGCCTGCGCATCATTGAGCTTTGATCCCACGTGGAAACCGGACGTGCGCCAGGGCAGATTATATTTCCGCGCCAATTGCCCCATCACAAACATCATTTGCGCGGCCTCAGGTGTGCCGCCCATGGGGGCTCCGGTTTTCATATCGACCGTCACCATGAACTGCCCATAAATGCAGGGCGCACCTTTACGGATGAGTTGCGTGAAGGCAACGCCTGCCAAGGCCTCGGCATTCACCTGAGCGACCGCACCAATCGCTGATGCCGATGTCGATGCACCACACAGCGCAAACGGTGCAGCGATGATGGGTTGATTGTGTGACGCATAAACCCGCATCGCATCCAACATGGTCTGGTCCCACACCAGGGGTGAATTGCAGTTGGTGATTGAGACAACAACCGTGTTGTCTTTGACAAAGTCACCCCCAAACACAATGCCAGACATTTTCATCACATCTTCAGCACGCTCTTTCGAGGTGACAATGCCCATGAAGGGTTTGTCGGAATAAGTGAGGGCGGAATTGATGATGTGGAGGTGGCGCTTTGGCACTGCGATTTCCATCGGTTCGCAGCAAATCGAAGATGAGGAGTGCAGTGCCGGCAACATGTAAGCCAGCTTGTGAAAATTATTCAAATCCTCAAGTGAGCCATAGCGTCTGACATTATCAAGATCGCGCACAAAAGGTGCGCCATACATGGGAACGAAAATCTGGTTCTTGCCGCCGATTTGGACAGTACGTTCCGGGTTTCGCGCATGCAGCGTAAACTCCGGCGGAACGGTGGAAATCAATTGCATCAGCAAAGCGCGATCAATCCGAACCCGCGTGCCTTTTACATCTGCACCCGCTGCTTTCCACATGGCGGGGGCTTGATCATCACGGAATTCGCAGCCCACCTCTTCGAGAATTTTCATCGACTCGTCGTGAATGAGTTCAACCGCCTCGTCCGGCAGCAATTCGTAGGTTGGAATATTGCGCACCAGCGTCGGGAACGACAACATCGGCGCTCCACGCAAAGCCCGCCTGCCATCGCGTCCGCCAGCGCGGCGGTGGTGAATTGCTTCAGTCATGATGGGAGTCTCCGGTTTATCTGTACTCTGCAAGTGTTTCGCGGCAATTGCAGCAATTAATCTTTAGCCCCCGCACTACCACACGTCAGTTGACGCGCCGTCCACAATCTACCACTATAGTCGCAGGGGACTTTCACGCCTCAACCCGCCGCAACAAGGTGGGAAGGCGCTGGGGCAACAGCAATCAATCAACAAAAGCAGCTTCACCCCGAAGCGGCAGGGAAAAATAGTATGGCGGATAACAAACATATCAGTGAGGACGAAAAAGTTCTCCACAGCATGGGCTATGCCCAAGAGCTGTCACGACGCATGGGTCCATTTCAGAGCTTTGCGATTTCTTTTGCAATTATTTGCATCATTTCCGGCGGCTTCGGGTCTTTCCCGATTGCTTTGTCTTCAGGTGGGCCGTTCTCGCTGACCGTCGGTTGGATCGTCGGCGGTGTGTTTGCGTTGATCGTGGCTTCGTCACTGGGGCAAATTGCGTCAGCCTATCCAACTGCTGGTTCGCTTTATCACTGGTCGTCAATCTTGGGCGGTCGTTTCTGGGGTTGGGCCACAGCTTATATCAATTTGCTTGGTCTTCTTTTCGTTATTCCCGCCGTCAACGTATTTCTTTACTTCCTTGTAAAGGATCTGTTGTTTGCAGGCTGGCTTGGCGCTGATGTGTCGGGCTGGGGCAACTGGACCCAGATCTCATTTGTGGTTGTGATGACCGCACTGCAGGCTGCATTGAACCATTTCGGCATTGGTCTCACCACCAAGCTGACCGACCTTGCCGGTTACATGATCCTCGTTGTGACGGTGATCTTGATTGTGATGTTCGGCATGAATGCTGTTGATTTCAATCTTGGTCGCGCTTTCGAGTTCTCCAACAACACCGGTGCTGCCGGTGGTGGTGTGGCACCTGAGTCCGGCTGGCTGATGGCGATGATCATCGGTCTGCTCTATCCATTGTTCACGATCACGGGCTTTGACGCTTCGGCTCACACTGCCGAAGAAACTGTCGACGCACAAAACACCGTGCACAAGGGCATGATTCAATCCGTTCTTTGGTCGCTCATTTTCGGCTTTGTGCTGATTCTTGTGATGGTGTTGTCCATTCCGGATTTGAAGGCCGCCGCAGGTGAAGGTTGGGGCTCGTTCTTCAACCTCTACACCAAGGTGATCCTCGGATCGTGGCTTGGCAAACTGATGTTGGTTGGTATTATTTTGGCCAACTTCCTCTGTGCATTGGCTGCCATGACCTCCACCTCGCGCATGGTCTATGCTTTTGCGCGTGATGGCGGTTTACCGTTCTCAAGCTTGTTAGGGTCTGTCAGCAAGCAGCACCGCACGCCGAACGCTGCCATTTGGGCAACCTTTGTGGCCTGTTCGATCCTCGTGATCCTCACCACACCACTGAACGCCTTCGCAGCTTTGTCTACGGGTTGCGCCATGTATCTTTATCTTTCTTACGGCATGCCAATTGTTGCTGGTCTGTTTGCGGAAGGTAAGACATGGAATACCTTTGGCAAGTTCCGCCTCGGTGGATTGTCGAAGCTGTTTGCCGTCATTGTGTTGATCGGTACAATTTTGATCCTCATTGCAGGACACGTATTTGTTCCATCAATCCCGGGTGATGCAGCAGCAGGCACAAGCTTCGTTCCAGGATTGATCTGGTACTCGGTGGGCTTTGCTGCCTTCATGGCAGTGCTTTGGTTCGCAAGTGAAAACAAGCGCTTCAAAGGACCGCCAATGGGTGAAGAAATCAAGAAGCGTCAGGCCGCAATTGCTGCTACCGAAAAAGCGCTGAACTAAACTCTGTTCAACATTGAAATCGGAAAGGGCGGCCCATCCATCGGCCGCCCTTTCTTTTTTGGGCAAGTCCTGATCGAAAAAGTCTGCAACTTTTTCGGGACCTGCCTTGTTAAGCTGCTTCGGCGAGGCTGCCCCCGCGTGCCATCAAGCCAGAAGCAACCACCAACCCCTCAGCGCCGTCCAAAGCCCCCGGGGTCAATTCCAATCCTAGAAAACGTGTGCGCTCCACCGGTCCCGGCATATGCAGGCTGCGGGTGTGTGACACATCAAAACCAAAGCGGCTGTAGTAGGTCGCATCACCCACCAACAGAACAGAGTCGTGCCCCAACACACGGGCGGTGTTGATCGCATGTTCCATCAAGGCCCGGCCCCAGCCTTTGCCTTGTTGTTTGCAGTCAACGGCGAGGGGCCCAAGCAACAATGATGGCCCGGCTGAACCCGCAATGATCGACCACAGGCGAATGGTGCCGATGACGCGGCCCTTTTCATCAAGAGCGGTGAAGGCCAAGCCGTCAGCGGGCAAACGGCCTTCACGCAAGCGCTCTGATGTCTTGCGGAGACGCGTCTTGCCAAAGGCCTTGTCGAGGAGGCGGGTCCGAAACACAACATCGATTGGCAATTCGGTGCGAATGGAAATGGTCATGGCAGTCCTTTCAAGACATCCCTCGCCCCTTGCGGGGGAGGGTGCCGAGCGAAAGCGAGGCGGGAGTGGGGTGTAAAAAGCGCGGTGACAGCCCTCTCCCGTTCGGCCCGCTTGGGCCTCACACCCTCTCCCGTAAAGGGAGAGGGGTAAGAGAGGAATGTTGCTTTAAATCACAAACGACCGGAGTGGCGGGAAGCCGTTGAAGGCGACGGCTGAATATGTTGTGGTGTAGGCACCACAAGCCTCGATCAGCACTTCATCGCCAACCGACAAAGTAATCGGCAAGGGGTAAGGCACCTTCTCATACAGCACGTCAGCCGAATCGCAGGTTGGACCCGCAATCACGCAAGGCTCCATCGCATCGCCGTCTTTCGACGTGACGATTGGATAGCGGATGGCTTCGTCCATGGTTTCGGCCAAGCCACCAAACTTGCCAATGTCGAGGTAAACCCACCGCACGTTGTCATTGGTATGCTTCTTCGAAATCAGAACCACTTCCGACTTGATCACACCGGCATTGCCAACCATGCCGCGGCCTGGTTCGATGATGGTTTCAGGAATGGCGTTGCCGAAATGCTTGGCCAGCGCATCTTGAATGGCATTGGCATATTGATTGGTGCCCGGAACGGCTTTCAGATACTTGGTTGGAAATCCGCCGCCGAGGTTGACCATTTCAAGGGTGACGCCATGAGCGAGCATGCGATCAAAAATCGCCTTGGCTTCGCCAACAGCTTGGTCCCATGCGCCAAGGCGGGTTTGTTGCGAACCCACATGGAAGGAAATGCCATAGGCTTTCAGGCCCAACTTGTGCGCATGCAGCAATACGTCTTCAGCCATCGAAGGCTCGCAGCCAAATTTGCGCGACAAAGGCCATTCAGCCCCAGCGCCATCAGCCAGAATGCGGCAGAACACGGATGCACCAGGGGCAGCACGGGCGACTTTCTCAACTTCTTCATCGGAATCGACGGCAAACAGCTTGATGCCAAGTGCATGGGCTTTCGCAATGTCGCGTTCTTTCTTGATGGTATTGCCGAATGACACGCGGTCTGGCGTTGCACCAGCAGCCAAGGCCATTTCGACTTCAACAACTGAGGCTGTGTCGAAGCACGAGCCAAGCGAGGCTAGCAGCGACAAGATTTCAGGTGCCGGGTTTGCTTTCACCGCATAGAAAATGCGGGTGCCCGGCATGGTGCGGGCGAATGCTTCGTAATTGTCGCGCACAACATCGAGGTCGAGCACAAGGCAAGGGCCTTCGGGCTGTTCGCGTCGGATGAAGTCGATGATTTTTGCCGTTGCCATAATGAAAGTTCCCGAAAAAAATGATGACAGGACCAGCCAGTGGCAAAAACCCAAGCGCGATGGAGACGCAAAGAGTAATAACCCCTAACTGACTTTCGCTTCTGATTGATTGGGATGGTGCCAACCGCACATCGAGCAGACTTGTGTTTGCCTCTGGTGTGCTGGCCTTTGGACGAAACCAGCGAGACGAGAAGCCCTCACCGTCGTTGCTTAGGGACTAACCTTTGCGGCACGTGCGACTTTGGACGAAATGCATATGATGGATTCGTGTGTCAGTTTCAAGAATTATTTTGGGCGAAACCAAAGTTTTTTGTTAACGCGCGTTAAGACTTAGGCACAGCAAACGCCTGCCAGCCCGCAACCAGTCGCGTGAGCGTGGTCACGCAACACATCGCTGCATAGATATAAGCAATAGCAGCGAAGTGTTGCGGCCAGATACACATCGCCACAAAACAAGCAACTGTCTCGAAGCCTTCCGTTAATCCACCGAGATAATAGAAACTTTTTGACGGATATTCCGTGCTCTTCTCCCCCCGCTTTTCAGCCATGATCGCGTAAGCAAGGAAGGACACGCCTGTGCCAATAAAGCTGGCGAGTAGCACCGCTGCTGCGAGTGCATTGCTGGTGGGATTACAGAACGCAAAAGCCAAAGGCACAGCGGCATAAAACAAAAAGTCCAATGTGATATCCAGAAAAGCGCCGCGATCTGTGGGCGTTGAAAACCGCGCGACGGCTCCATCTAAGCCATCAAGCAAACGGTTCAAAAGCAAAGGTGCAATCGCTGCCCAGATGTTACCATGTGAGATCAACAGGGCCGCTAACATTCCGAATCCAAATCCTGTCAGCGACACTTGATTGGCTGTCACGCCAAATCTGTGCAGCATTTTTGCCACGTGATCGACAATGGGTTTGGTCAGCGCTAACATCTGTCGGTCAAACATCGCGCACCTCCCCCATGGCATCAATTTCAAATATGCGCCCATCTTGCGGCGCATCATCCCGGTCATGCGTGACCAGCACTGCGGGAATGTTGCGCGCTGCAATGTGGCTGTAAACGTAATCACGCATTTGCTGGCGCAGAGCCTTGTCAAGTTTACTGAAAGGTTCATCCAACAAAATGGCTTTGGGTTTTGCAAGCAGAGCCCGCATCAATGCCACGCGCTGGCGTTGCCCGCCTGACAGCGTGTGAGGTGCGCGCTGCTCAAAGCCTTCGAGCTCGGCGCGTTGCAAAGCCGTTTTCATCATATCCAGTCGTTCTGCGTGAGGCAGTTTCGGCACTGCAAACAACAAATTCTCACCCACCGTCATATGTGGAAACAACAGATCGTCTTGAAAAAGCCGCGCGATGCCGCGGCGTTCCGGCGCCTGTTGCAATACAGACTGTCCGTTCAATCGAACGTTACCCGATGCCGTGAAAGCCGCAGCGAGATCACCTCCGATATATGAAAGCAGTGACGACTTGCCAGAACCGCTTTGCCCCATCAAAGTCACAACTTCACCCGCCTCAACTTGCAGTGAGAAGGCTTTGAGCAGTGAGCGGTTTTTGAGTGCGATGGAAACGCTTTGAAGCTCAAGCATCATGCCACCGCGATTTCGAAAGCCACGCGCCAAGACCAAAGCCCAAGAGTGGCAGCAGCATCAACAACAAGCCATAAACTGAAATCAAGGCGCGATTACCGCCGCTGCTCAAGGTCACGGCTTCCATGGGAAGCGTTGAATAGCGCCCGGCCGCCGCCAATTGTGCCGGCACAAATTGCGCCACCGAAACCGCAAAGCCAACAGCCGCAGCTGATAACAAAGGGGCCTTCAACATGGTCCATTTGACCTGCCTCAAAAATTTCAGTCGCACCGTTCCCAATCCATTGCCAACACTTTGCCAGCGCGTGTCATATCCACGATATGGACCATGCAGCATGATAAACACATAAGCAGTCACCGGCAGAAGATGTGCCAAGAACAATCCTATACCAGTGCCAGTCAGGCCCATTTGCAGCAGCAAACGATATTGCCCAAGTGCCACCAACAGTGAGGGCAAACACAACATCAGCAGTGATGCAGCGAGCACAATCTTATCGTGCTGTGGTCGTTGCGTTTCAAACCATGTTACGCTTGCGAGAATTGCAACGAGCGAAGAAAAGACACCCAAGATCAAGCTGAGAACAAGTGGCGACAGGTTTTTGAAAGCCCTGCTCCAAGCCTGCAGGGAATAATTTTCTGCCGTGAGTGCGGGGTACGGCCAAAGTTGAGATACCGATTGCAACAGTAAAGCGAAAATGATGAGGGCATAAATCAAAATCAACAGCCGCCATAGCGCGGTGCTGACAACAGAAATGTTGAGCTCTGTTTTTGCGGGTTGCGTGATGTAATATCGAATAAGCGGCCGGAGTGATTTCAGCACCATCAAAACCAACAGCAATGCAACCGCAATGAGACCGCTTAACAAAATTGTTCCAGCGGCTCCACGTGCGTTGCTTGCAATTTCTCCATCATTTAATTCCGTCCATAGCAGTTGCGCCAAAGTCGGGGGCTGAGCGGGCCCAATCACCAGCGCCATATCAACCACAGTCATGCCATAGCTGAACACCGCAACGATGGGCCAAACCACACGCGACAAAACCTGCGGCAGCACAATTTTGAAAAAGATTGACTGCGGTCCATGGCCAAGGCTGCGGGCCACTGAGGCCTGTTGCTGCAATGGCAAGCGCAAAGCATCGCTCTGCATGATCGTCACCATAGCCCAAACCAAAAAGGGCGCTTCCTTTAAAACCAAAGCGGCGATGAGCCCCAGGCCGGTTGCGTCCTGCACCAATTGCCAATCTGGTGGCGACGTCCCGCCGACCAACACGCGGGCCAAAAGACCTGTGGATGCCAAAACAAATCCCAGCCCCAGTGCCAAAGCCAAATGTGGCAGCGCCAGAAACATTCCGCTGCGCGATAGCAGCTTTGGCGCGGCGGCCATCACAACAATGATTGCAAAAGCCAATGCCAATAGGGTTGAGATTATGCCGGTGAACAATGAAAGTTTCAGCGCACCATAAAACTGCGGGTGTGCAAAGAGCGCGTTGAAGCTTTCAAATTCAAACAGGTTTGGTGCCAACAGCACCAGACTGAGAAACAATGGAGCAACAAAAAGCAGGACCAACGGTCCTGACCCGGCGCATAATTTCAAAAATCCCATCAACCCTTGCCGTAACGCTTCAGCCAAGCGCTTTCGAGCAAACCAACCCATGATGCGTGTGGCTCCAATAATGCAGGGCCTGGAACAGTCACACTTCCGGGAGCCGGTGAAGCCGTAAACAGTTGCGCATCAGCAGCAGGCAGTTTTGAAACAGCAAGTACAGTCGGGTCGCCCCAGACTTTTAAATCATTTTTCTTCGCCTGTGCTTCGGGCGACAACAAGAAATTAGCAAACACCTGCGCTGCGGCTTTCGCCTTTGCATTGACGGGGATCGCAATAAAATGCGTGTTGCCAATCGTGCCAGTGCGGTGCTGCCAGGCCAGTGTCGAGGCAGGCATGCGCCCAGCCGCGACAAGATTCGCGGGTTCATTGGGGTTGAAGGTAATGCCAATGTTCAATTCACCATCAGCGACCATGTTGGTCACATCCGCTTGCGCTTTTGGAAATTGCTTGCCCTCGCGCCAACTCACTTTGTGCAATTCATCCAATGAAGAGGCCCATAAATCCTCGTATTTTTTGAATTCATTGTCATCGCCAGGATTTGTAAATACGCCAGGGTCTTGCACTGACTCAAACAGAACCTGCTTCAAGAAGGTCGTGCCATGAAAGTCCGGCGGCGCAGGATAACTGACGCGGCCCGGATTTTTTGTGGCATAGGCAATCAACTCTGTGATGCTCAGCGGCGGTGTCGAAATTTTTGCTCCATCAGCAAAAAAAGTGAGTTGAGCCATGCCCCATGGGGCCTCCAAGCCTTCAACAGCTTCGCTGAAATCTTGCCGCGTGGTGGGCTTGCCCTCAACATCAACAAGCACATAGTTCGGCAAGCTTTCAGACCAAGGTCCGAAAAGCAATTTATCAGTCTTCATGGCGCGGAAGTTTTCACCATTGATCCACACAAGATCAACCGAGCCATCGGCTTTTCCAGCGGCCACTTCATCGCGCACGCGTTTGACGACTTCAGCCGTGTCCGTGATTTTGACATGCTCGACAGTTACGCCATAGCGGGTTTTCATCTGTTCGCCTGCCCAGGCGATGTAGGCGTTGATGTTATCGGAACCCGCCCATGCGTTGAAATAAACTGTTTGCCCTTTGGCTTCAGTTTCAATGGCGGCAAAGTCAGCCGCATATACGAAACGTCCGAAGAGTGGCAAAATGGCAGCGCTGAGAGACGTTGTCAAAAGTTGGCGGCGTGTAATCATAATGTCCCTAATGTCCCCGGTTGGATTTTTTACTTTCATACGCAACTTAACACAATTTTGCGATCACGCTTGTATGCGCGATGATCAGATAATTGTGAACATACTCAAAGCATGCCTGGCAACACCCGATCTGGCGGCTTGTGGCCATCCACCCAGGTCTTGATGTTGATAATGACTTTCTCACCCATATCAACGCGCCCCTCCAAGGTGGCGGAGCCCATGTGTGGCAATAGCACAACATTTTTCAGCGCCAGCAATCTTGGGTCAACGGCAGGCTCGTGTTCAAACACGTCTAAGCCTGCTCCTGCCAATTCACCAACGTCCAACATCTGAATGAGTGCCGCTTCATCGATGATCTCACCACGCGCCGTATTCACGATGATGGCTGAGGGCTTCATCAACTTCAAACGTCTTGCCGACAATAAATGATATGTAGCAGGGGTATGTGGGCAGTTGACGGAGAGAATATCAACACGGGATAACAACGTGTCCAACCCCTCACAATAATGCGCGTCTAATTCCGCAACGATTTTGGGGTGGGCGGGGCT
>JAYUQS010000099.1:0-4407 GCA_043756645.1 Hyphomicrobiales bacterium
GATATCATCTTACATTGCAGCCGACATTCCAAAACGATTGCCATTCCGCGATCTGCATATCCGGCAAATTTTATTTAACCTCGCTGGCAATGCCATCAAATTCACCGCACATGGCGGAATTTCTATTCGCGCCACTGTGAAAGATGAAAAACTCCAGATTGCCATTCGCGATACCGGCATCGGCATGACTGCAGAAGAACAAGCCCGCGTCTTCAAAGCTTACACACAAGCCAACGACGACACATCGCAACGCTTCGGTGGCACAGGCTTGGGGCTGACAATTTCAAAATCGCTTGTGGAAGCAATGGGTGGAACTTTACGGCTCGAAAGCATACCCGGCACCGGCACAACCTTTACCGTGACGCTGCCCTTGCAAACAGCAATCCTAGATGCAGCCGACCAGCGCCTCAGTGGCAGACATTATGTGTTGCTGATGCAAGACAATATGATGCGCTATGACCTGCAGAAAAACCTGGAAGCCCAAGGAGCGACCACATCAGCTGAAACAGTGTCTGACCTCGCATGTGCTTCAATTTTAGCAGGCCCTGCCACAGCGGTCATATGCGATGCTGAATCAGCACCGTTGCTGCACCGCCTTGCCCGCGCCAGGGCCAAGCGCAATAAACCCGTGCCGCAAATCTGGTTCACTGTAAACCCGGAGGAACGCCGCTCTTTACGCAGCCTACTGACAAAACCAACAACAGGTTATCTGATGAAGCCTGTGCGTCGTTCAACCCTGGTGCGGCAATTGACCGAACAGGACAGCCAGCACATGGCCCAACAAACAGCCCAGCTCCGCCAAATCACACAAAGCTACCGCAAAACCAAAAAGTTGCGCTTGTTGTTGGTGGAGGATACGCCCGTCAATGCTTTATTGGCCAAAACCATGTTGACCAAGGCGGGCCATGAAACGCGCCTCGCGACCTCTGGCCGCGCCGCCTTGGAGCTCTTGGCATCTGACCGCAATTTTGATGTGGTGCTCATGGATGTCGAAATGCCTGACATGAATGGGCACGAAACCACCCGCATGTTGCGGGCTCAAGAAAAAGAATGGAACCTACCGCCTCTACGCATTTTGGCGCTGACGGCTAACGCTCATTCAGAAGACATTAAAGCCTGCCTCGCATCCGGCATGGATGGCCATGTCGCCAAACCCTTTGAACGCACAGATTTGGAAGAAGCCTTGTTGAAATTGACCCACGACAAAGCCGCCTAAGCTGTCACGCAATCGTCATCGCAAAATGTTCATGGTGCAACATGAGCTACATGTTGCTAGATACCCGCACCATGATCCTTGCCAAACGCAATGGCCTTACTGTGCGGCTCGCACTTACGCCGGAAGACGTAAGAGCCGCCCAGCGTTTGCGCTATCAGGTGTTTTACGAAGAACTTGCGGCGGTTGCTGATACAAAAACGCAGGCGAGTCGTTTGGACGCAGATCGCTTCGATAGTTTTTGTGATCATCTGCTGGTCATTCAAGACGAAGCCCCGGATAAAGGACAAAGCACTGCGGTTGCCGGTGGCAACCTGGTTGGCACTTACCGCATGCTGCGCCAGGACATCGCCGATCGCCATGGCGGCTTCTATACCGAAACCGAATTCGATTTAGTTCCGTTGTTAAAGCGGCATAGCAACCTGAAATTTCTGGAAGTGGGTCGGTCTTGCGTGGCGGAAGGTTTTCGTGACAAGCCGGTTGCAGAATTATTGTGGCAAGGCATTTGGAATTATGTCCGTCACTTCAAGCTTGATGTGATGTTAGGCTGTGCCAGCTTGGCGGGTGTTGATGCGGATGCGATTTCGGACGAATTGACGTTTCTGTCGCAAGTGTCTCCAGCCCCTGTTGAGTGGCAGGTCGCAGCGTTGCCCGGGCGCCGTGTTGCAATGGACCGGAAGTCCATGTGCGATGTTAATCCGAAAGCTGTTCTCAAAAATCTGCCAACTCTGGTGAAGGCTTATTTGCGGCTTGGGTGCTACATCGGTGATGGTGCAGTGATTGACCACCAATTCAACACCACCGATGTGCTGATCGTGCTGCCGGTGTCAGCAATCAACCCCCGCTATTTCAATCACTATGGTGCGCCGCTGTAAGCTCTCTCACTTCCCCACGTCATAAGCAGCAATTGCTGCCAGATTGAGGATGTCATTGGTTGTGGCTGACATTGATGCGATTTGCACAGGCTTCGACAGTCCGGTGAGCAAAGGTCCAATGACCGTAACACCACCCAATTGTTGCAGCATCTTGGTTGAGATCGACGCAGAGTGGGCTGCAGGCATCACCAACACATTGGCAGTCCCCGTCAAGCGGCAGAACGGGTAAAGCGCCATCGCTTCTTTTGAGAGCGCCACATCAGCTGTCATTTCGCCGTCAAATTCAAAATCCACGCCGCGTGTTTCCAAGACCTTCACGGCATTGCGCACATGTTCAGCGCGGTCGCCCTTGGGGTATCCGAATGTGGAATACGACAGGAAAGCCACACGGGGCTCATAACCAAATCGCCGCGCCACATGTGCAGCTTCTTGCGCGATGGAGGCCAGCTCTTCCGAATTCGGCAGCTCATGCACGGACGTATCGGCGATAAACACCGTCCGCCCCCGCACCAGTGCCATCGACACACCAATGGCGGTGCGGCCCGGTAATTCATCAACGGCACGACGAACGTTATCCAAAGCCACCGAGAAGTTTCGGGTGAGTCCCGTCACCATGGCATCGGCATGACCTGCAGCCACCATACAAGCGCCAAAGACATTGCGGTCTTGATTGGCCATGCGTTGACAGTCCCGCAGCAAAAAGCCTTCGCGTTGCAAGCGCGTATAAAGCAGATTGGCGTAATCAACATTGTGTTCGGAGATACGGGCATTGGTGATCTCGACATTCTCATTGAGTTCGATGCTTGAGGCTTTCAACGTTTCTTCAATCACACTTTCACGTCCCACCAGAATGGCTGTGCCCAATCCTGAGGCGGCATAGCTGTTGGCGGCGCGGATCATGCGGTCTTCTTCGCCTTCAGCAAACACCACACGGCGCGGATTGGCGCGCACTTGCGCATAAACCGTTTGCAGAGTGCCAGAAACAGGATCAAGACGTGCCGAGAGTTGGGCAGCATAAGCCTCCAAATCAGCAATGTGATGACGCGCAACACCTGATTCCATAGCCGCTTTTGCAACAGCGACAGGAATGCGTGAAATTAAACGCGGATCAAATGGTGCAGGGATCAAATAATCGCGGCCAAAGGCAAGGCGTGAACCGTGGTAAGCTGCAGCCACTTCATCGGGTACGTCTTCACGCGCCAATTCGGCCAGCGCATTAGCCGCTGCAATTTTCATTTCATCATTGATGGTGCGGGCCCGGACGTCCAAGGCACCACGGAAAATATAGGGGAAACCAAGCACATTGTTCACCTGGTTTGGATAATCTGATCGGCCCGTTGCCATAATCGCATCTTCCCGCACTTTATGGGCGTCTTCCGGTGTGATTTCAGGATCAGGATTGGCCATGGCGAAAATGATCGGATTCTTGGCCATGCTCTTGACCATCTCCGGTGAGAGAGCCCCTGCAACGGAAAGCCCAAAGAACACATCGGCACCTTTCATTGCATCTTCCAAGCTGCGCTTATCCGTATCAACCGCATGGGCGGATTTCCATTGGTTCATACCATCGGTGCGGCCCTTATAAACAACTCCTTTCGAGTCACACAAAATGACATTGTCATTGGGCACGCCCAGCGACTTCACCAATTCGACACAGGCGATCGCGGCGGCTCCAGCACCATTGCAAACCAGTTTGAAATCTTTGAGCGAACGCCCGGTGATTTGCAGTGCGTTGATCAGCGCCGCAGTGGCAATAATCGCCGTGCCATGTTGGTCATCATGGAACACCGGAATATCCATCAACTCCCGCAGACGCTGTTCGATGATGAAGCAGTCGGGCGCTTTAATGTCTTCAAGATTGATGCCACCAAAAGTCGGGCCCAAATAGCGCACTGCACCAATAAACTCTTCGACGTCTTTGGTATCAACTTCCAGGTCAATCGAATCCACATCAGCAAAGCGTTTGAACAAAACCGCTTTGCCTTCCATCACCGGTTTTGAAGCCAGCGCCCCTAAATCACCCAAACCCAAAATCGCCGTACCATTGGAGATCACAGCAACCAGGTTGCCCTTTGCGGTATAATCATAGGCCGTCTCAGGGTTTTCGGCGATGCGGCGCACGGGGGCTGCCACACCGGGACTATAGGCCAGCGACAAATCCCGCTGGGTTGCCATGGGTTTTGTCGGCGTAATTTCCAGCTTCCCGGGCTTTCCACGTTGATGAAACTGTAAGGCTTCTTCATCCGTCACCGAAGGGCGGCGGGGGGCTTTGCGCGGGGGGGTGGCCATATTGTTTGAGTTTCCTGAAAAAGCATTTGT
>JAYUQS010000100.1:0-4389 GCA_043756645.1 Hyphomicrobiales bacterium
TTCAAGTTCGGCTGTTTGCCGCAAATGCTGACGTTCACCTCTGGCGGCACGGAAGCCAACAACATGGCACTGCGGGGCGTGGGGGCTGAGCATATCCTGGTGTCGGCTGTGGAGCATCCCAGCGTGCTTGCTGCAGCAAAGGCCTCCGGGAAAACTGTTGAGGTCATTCCGGTGGATGAATTTGGCCTTGTAAGAATCGATGCGATGGAAAAGTTGCTGGGTCGGCCCAACACGCTTGTGTCGGTGATGATGGCCAACAATGAAACCGGCATTGTTCAGCACACGGCTGAAATTGTTGATGTGGCCAAAAAAGCTGGCGCACTGGTGCATGTTGATGCTGTGCAAGGTTTTGGCAAGCGGCAGGTGAATTTTGGTTTGACGGGTTGTGACATGATGACGGTTGCCGCCCACAAGGTTGGTGGTCCCGTCGGTGTTGGCGCATTGATTGTGCGCGATGGTCTGGTGATTGAACCGTTGTTGGCGGGTGGTGGACAGGAATTGCGCCGACGGGCCGGAACAGAAAACATTGCCGCCATCGCGGGCTTTGCAGCTGTTGCTCTGGAACCGCAGCTTGATACTTACGCCCTGAACAATGCGCTGGAAGCGGATTTGGGCGATGTGATTATTTTTTCAGATGGCCGCGAACGGCTTTGCAATACGACCTGTTTTGCCACACCTGGCATGAAAGCTGAAACGCTTGTCATGGCATTGGACCTTGAAGGCATTGCCGTTTCGTCGGGGTCTGCTTGTTCGTCGGGCAAAGTCGGGCGGTCGCATGTGCTTGATGCCATGGCAGTGGCACCTGAACAGGCAAGCAGTGCCATTCGCGTCAGCCTGGGTTGGAACAGCATGGAACAGGACGTGAATAGATTCGTATCCGTATTTAACAAGCTTCGCGCGCGCCACCAAGCGCGGCAAGCTGCCTAGGAAACCAGAATGGCCGATCAAGATACCATAGACCTCGTGCGCGACATCGAAGTTGAAAAATACAAATACGGCTTCACCACCGATATTGAGTCAGACTTTGCGCCAAAAGGCCTGAACGAAGATATCGTTCGCTTTATCTCTGCCAAGAAAAACGAGCCAAATTGGATGCTGGATTGGCGGCTGGAAGCTTATCGCGTCTGGTTGAACATGGATGAGCCGACCTGGGCCAAGGTGCATTATCCCAAAATTGATTTCCAGGATTTGTATTATTATGCGGCTCCGAAAACTTCGGCAGCGCCCAAGAGTCTGGATGAGATTGATCCCAAGCTTTTGGAAACCTATGCCAAGCTTGGCATTCCGCTGAAAGAGCAGGAAATTCTTGCGGGCGTGCAGAAGCCAAAAAGGCTCGATGAAGATGGCAATGAGATTGTCGAAGCACGAGTTGCGGTTGATGCGGTGTTTGATTCGGTATCCGTTGTCACGACGTTCAAGGACGAGTTGGCCAAACATGGGGTGATCTTCTGTTCGATTTCCGAGGCACTGCGTGAGCATCCGGAACTGGTGAAGAAATATCTTGGGTCGGTGGTGCCGCAGGGTGACAATTATTATGCGGCGCTGAATGCGGCGGTGTTTTCTGATGGGTCGTTTGTCTACATTCCACCCGGCGTGCGCTGTCCCATGGAACTCTCAACTTATTTTCGGATGAATGCCAAGAATACCGGACAATTTGAACGTACACTGATCATTGCAGACAAAGGTTCTTATGTGTCCTATCTCGAAGGCTGCACGGCGCCGATGCGGGAAGAGAGCCAGTTGCATGCAGCCGTTGTGGAACTGATTGCCCATGATGAGGCCGAAATCAAATATTCCACCGTGCAGAATTGGTACCCCGGCGATGCGGAAGGCAAAGGCGGCATCTATAACTTTGTGACCAAGCGCGGCGATTGTCGGGGCCATCATTCCAAGATTTCGTGGACCCAGGTTGAGACCGGTTCGGCGATCACGTGGAAGTATCCGAGCTGCATTTTGCGCGGTGACCATTCACGCGGCGAGTTTTATTCCATCGCTATTTCCAATGGCCGCCAGCAGGTGGACAGTGGAACGAAGATGATTCATCTGGGCAAGAACACCTCAAGCCGCATTGTGTCAAAAGGCATTGCGGCGGGGCGGAGTGACAACACCTATCGCGGTCTGGTGTCAGCCCACCGCAAGGCGACAAATGCGCGGAATTTTACCCAGTGTGACTCACTGTTGATTGGCGACAAGTGCGGGGCCCATACGGTGCCCTACATTGAGAGCAAAACTTCGACAGCGCAGTTTGAGCATGAGGCAACAACCTCCAAAATATCCGATGACCAGATGTTCTATTGCAGGTCACGGGGCCTCTCGCAGGAAGAAGCCGTGGCGCTGATCGTCAATGGTTTTGTGCGCGATGTGATCCAGCAACTGCCAATGGAATTCATGGCGGAAACCCAAAAATTGATAGGTATCTCTCTTGAAGGTTCTGTAGGTTGATAGTTACTCTTGACAGTGGATTTTTTGATAGTTAGATAGTTCTCCGAAGAGGAGATGGGGCATGAATTACGAAGAAATCACCAAGGGACTACCCACCAAGTCGGAAAAAATCCGGACCTTGGGCCGAAAAGGCGTACCCACGGCGGATATCGCGCGGTTTTTGGGGATACGGTACCAGCATGCGCGGAATGTGCTTGTTGATGCGGGTGTGCATGGTGGCGGCATGGCCGAGGACTTGCCTGTACCTGAAATGAAGATGATGCCGCCGCTGGAGACTGCTAACACAAGACAGGTGCCATGGGATTGGGGTTTCGCATGGCTTGAAGTCGGGCCCGACGGAACAGTCAAACTTTCCCAGAAGCTTATGGTGGCTGCTGGCATCAAACCGGGCAGCACTGTGCATGTGTGTTATGCCAATGATTGCCTCGAAGTGATGACGGAGGAAAGTGCGCTTCGGCGCGCCCAAGCGCTGGCCGCTTCTGTCAAACAGGAAGGCGAGTCGGTCGTGGACGAATTTCTGCGAGAAAGACGGGAGGAGGCCAAGCGCGTTGACGCGCGTTTTGACCGATTAGCGCGCGAAGCCGCCGCCATGGACGTGGCGAGCGAGAAAACATCATGAGTATTGCCGTACTGGATAGTTCGGCGGTGCTTGCCGTCATCCTGGAAGAACCGGGGGCGGAAGTCGTTAGGGCACTGACGTCGTCGCAGAATGTTATTTCGGCAGTCAATTTTGAGGAGGTGCGAACCAAGCTGATTGATCGCGGATTGCGTCCGTTTGAAGCGCTGGAAGCAATGAGCAAATTGCGCCTGCAGGTCGAAGTTTTTACAGATGCTGATGCTGTGATGGCGTCTGACCTTCGCATAGTGACGAAGGACGCGGGGCTCTCGCTGGGTGATCGCGCTTGCCTCGCACTTGGGCAAAGGCTGGGTGCAGTGGTGGTTACCGCTGACAGGATATGGAAAGAGCTGCAGGTGCGTGTGCGGGTGGAGTTGATACGATGAATTGGAGGGAGACACTATGTCAAGGCTAGATAGATTCGTAGAAGCACAAGAAAAAATGTTTAAGCACTCCGAAGCGGAAGACAACGCTAAGAGAAAGTTGGTAGCTGATAGCCTTCATAATTTTGTGGAAAGAGATATAATACCCTCGTCAAAACTAAAAGCTGCTGGGGTAGAAGTTCATTCAGAACAGGATGGCTTTGTTTTAATCAGCGGCGCGAAAAGCTTGGTTTTAATTCCAACTTCAAGCGGGGTTTCTTGTGTTCAGAAGGGTTCAATAATGAATCCTCAGATGACAATTCTCCTTCGGTCCATGAAGCAGGAAGACAAAGAGAAATTTGAAAAGGGAATGATAGAGTTTAATTGTTCTGCTTTTTTGAAGAGTGATTGGGAAGAAGTTTAAGAATGCTTGAAATCAAAAACCTCTTTGTGCAATTGGAAGAAAGTGTGGGATGAATATATCATTGACCACTTTTGATATTCTTTTTCCAATTGGATTGGGCGCGATGTTTGGCCTGGCGCGTTACATGAAATTCAAACAATCAGGTGTCGTTGGGGCTGGTCAATTGGCAGCCATCGACAGCCTCAAAGGCATGGCGGGTGCTGGTGCCATTGTGTTGGCCTACAAAATTCTTGGAATACTTTGAAACGGAATGAATATGCTCGAAATCAAAAATCTCCACGTTCGACTCGAAGAAGAGAAGCGTGAAATCATCAAGGGTTTGAATCTTAACGTGAAGGCTGGTGAGGTGCATGCCATCATGGGGCCGAACGGGTCGGGGAAATCCACGCTATCCTACGTGCTTTCGGGGCGTGAGGGTTATGAGGTGACGGAGGGTTCTGTCACTTTCAAGGGTGAAAATCTTTTGGAGATGCAAGCTGACAAGCGGGCGGCGGCGGGGGTGTTTTTGGCTTTTCAATACCCCATCGAAATTCCGGGTGTGGCCA
>JAYUQS010000101.1:0-12681 GCA_043756645.1 Hyphomicrobiales bacterium
ATAGCCGTTGCACTCTCAGGCACCGTCAGCGTCATCGCCCTCACGATTTGCAAATTCACCGTGGGTTTACGTGTCGATGAACAAGCAGAGCGCGAGGGTCTTGACCTCGCATCACATGGAGAGCGTGCCTACTCCTGATCTATCCCTCCCCCGGACCAACCTTATGCCTTCCCCTGAAAGGGGGGAGGCATTTTTGTTGATAAAAGGCTTGGCTTTAAGCTGCTCTTAACCATGTCAGGGCAAAACCATCGTTAACCTTTCGTTATGGCTGGAACTCAAGTTCCGGTTGGGAGTTGAACCATGGCTGCGCAAGACACGTTTGATACCGATGATGGTGCAATTCCAGCCGGCATGCGGCGCTTTTTCAAACGCCGTGTGCGCGAAATCCTGGGTCTGTTGATTGTGGCAGCCTCTGGTTTTTGTGCCATTGCCATGGCCACCTATTCGGCAACCGATCCCTCACTGAACACCGCAACCGATGCCGTCGCGCAAAACTGGCTGGGTCTACCCGGCGCAATAGTGGCCGATCAGCTGTTTGCATTTCTGGGTTTGGGTGCATTGGCTTTTTTGTTTATCCCTTTCTCATGGGCGCTCAAACTTCTCACCCAGGACGAGCTGGAAGGCATGAAATCCCGTATCGGATTTTGGTTGGCTGCGACGATTGTATCAGCTTGTTTTTTCTCTTGCTTGCCTCAACCCGAAGCCTGGCCGATTGCAGCAGGACTGGGCGGACAAACGGGTGATATTATTGCAGGTGGCTTGATTTCGCTCTTGGCTATTGCCATCAAGTCTTTGCTGGCCACTTTGGCAATTGCTAGTCTGAGCGGTGTTGCCGCCGTGCTGCTGGTTTTGAAAGCCATCAGCTTGCCGCGTGAAGTTGCTGTCGATGCTCTTCTCGGCTCAAAAGATTTGGCCGGTGTTGCTGTTTCAAAATTCTTGCACCGCATTGCTGCAGTCGACTTACCCCAACTCAAAGTTCCGTTCTTACGGGGGAAAACCGAACCCCGCTTTTATGGAGACCAACCTCAGGCCGACGATCCGGTAGGCAGCATCACACCTGTGAAAGGCATTACCCGGGGTAAGCTTCGCATTGAACCTGGGATCGCCACAGCTGAGGAAATCGATGTTGAAGAAGAATTTGTCGCTCCAAAAGCAGCGCCCGTAGTGCGCGGCCGTAAACCACAAAAAACAGCCCATGATTTTGAATTGCCAGATCTTGAACTCTTGGCCGAGCCCAAGAAAACAGCGCGTGGACTTGATCTGTCTGCGGATCAATTGGAAGAAAATGCAAGGGCACTTGAAGGCGTATTGGATGATTTTGGCGTCAAAGGCCAGATTGTTTCAGTCAAGCCCGGCCCCGTGGTAACGCTGTATGAATTGGAACCGGCTCCCGGCATTAAATCATCGCGCGTCATCTCATTGGCCGATGATATTGCCCGTTCAATGAGCGCCATCTCAGCCCGTGTGGCAGTGGTACAAGGCCGCAATGCCATTGGTATTGAATTGCCAAATGCTAAGCGCGAAACAGTTTATCTCCGCGAAATGTTCCAAACGGAAAACTTCACAAATTCAACGGGACATTTGCAAGTGGCTTTGGGTAAAAATATTGGCGGTGAGCCGATTTATGCCGATCTTGCCCGCATGCCGCATTTGCTGATTGCCGGTACCACGGGTTCGGGCAAATCTGTTGGTATCAATACGCTCATTCTGTCGCTGCTCTATCGCTTGCCGCCTGAACGCTGCAAACTGATCATGATCGATCCCAAGATGTTGGAATTGTCGGTCTATGAAGGAATTCCGCATTTGCTGGCACCAGTGGTGACCGACCCCAAAAAAGCTGTTGTAGCTTTGAAATGGGCGGTACGAGAAATGGAAGAGCGTTACAAGAAAATGTCGAAGGTCGGCGTACGTAATCTCGATGGTTACAACACCCGTGTCGCTCAAATGTTGGAAAAGGGCGAGAAGCTATCACGCACCATCCAAACCGGATTTGATGCTGAAACTGGCGAGCCGACTTATGAACTAGAAGAAATGGATACGGCTCTTCTGCCCTATATCGTCGTCATCATTGACGAAATGGCAGATTTGATGATGGTGGCCGGTAAAGACATTGAAGGCGCGGTGCAGCGCTTGGCGCAAATGGCCCGTGCTGCCGGTATTCACGTCATCATGGCCACACAGCGTCCATCGGTTGACGTGATCACCGGTACCATCAAAGCCAACTTCCCCACGCGTATTTCATTTCAGGTGACATCCAAAATCGACAGCCGCACGATTTTGAGTGAAATGGGTGCTGAACAACTCTTGGGCCAAGGCGATATGCTCTATATGGCTGGGGGTGGCCGCATTTCGCGTCTACATGGACCTTTCGTTTCCGACGGCGAAGTTGAAGCCATTGTGAAACATCTGAAAGGTCAGGGTCAGCCGGACTATGTTGAAGCTGTGACCGAGGAAGCTGACGAAGACTATGGCGATGGAGCCGTTGGAATGACGGGCGAGTCTTCGGGGGACAGTCTTTATGATCAAGCCGTCGCAGTTGTGCTGCGCGACAAAAAGGTCTCAACTTCTTATGTGCAACGCCGCTTGCAAGTGGGCTACAATAAAGCCGCCAGCTTGATTGAACGTATGGAAAAAGAAGGTCTGATTTCAGGCGCCAATGCCACGGGAAAACGCGAAATTCTGGTGCCGGGAGATAGTGCGAGACTTTGAGGTTTCCGCCTTAATATTGCCAGAGTGTTTTCCTATATGTCATTGTGATGAAGATGAAGGGATTAAAAATGTTGAAGACGGTATTGCAGAAATTGGCACTGGTTTTGGTGCTGGGCGTGATGATGTCGCCCGTGGCCATGGCCGCCAAGGTGAAGGGCATCGCAGTCACCCCTGAAATTCAAGCTGCTGCAGGGCGCATTGATGCATACTTCAACAGCTTCAACACCTTGAAGGGCACGATCCTGCAAACCTCGCCAAAGGGCCGCACCTCGAAGGGCGTGTTCGCAATATCAAAACCCGGCAAATTCCGGTTTGATGTTGACCCGCCAACACCTTATATTTTGGCATCTGATGGCAAATGGCTGACCATTACAAATAAGAAAATGGACCGTGGTGATCAAGTTCCTGTGTCCAAAACCCCTTTGCGACTCTTAGCAGCACAAAACCTCAATTTGCTGGCTGAGTCGGTTGTTCTGAGCCACGTTGAAGCCGAAGGTTTCACCACGCTGGCGCTGGCCGACAAGAAGGGTGGCATGCCCGGCCATATCATTATGGTGTTCGACGACGGCCAGAATGAATTGCGCCAGTGGATCATCGTCGATGGCAAAGGTCAGCGCACGACTGTGGAGCTCACCAGCGTTGAAAAAGACGCGAAGGTGAATCCGAAGCAGTTCAACATCACCATCAACCGCGACAAGCGCCAATAAAAATATTTTTTGGGGCTTGAGAGGGTAAGGGGCTGCATGCCATGAAGTGGCATGAACATGACCTTTACCCTCGCAACCTGGAATATCAACTCCGTCCGCCTGCGCATTGACAGCGTGGTCAGGCTCTTGACCGAGCACCAGCCGGATGTTCTGTGTTTGCAGGAAACCAAATGTCCTCAGGGTCAGTTTCCGTCCGGTCCTTTGAAGGACATAGGCTATAGCCACATCGCTGAATTCGGCCAGAAGGGCTATCATGGCGTGGCCATCGTTTCACGCCTGCCTTTTGTGTCAAGCAGTTCAAAATCCTTCTGTGGCAAAAATGATTGCCGCCACATCACTGCGCGGTTCGAAAAACCTTACGCCTTCGACCTCCATAACTTCTATGTACCGGCGGGTGGCGATGAACCTGACGTGGAGATCAATGAGAAGTTTGATCACAAGCTGAAATTCCTGAAAGAGATGGAAGACTGGTCGGTTGACGAGATTTCCAAGTCCAGTCGAGATGCCGTTGTTGTGGGTGACTTGAATATTGCGCCATTGGAACACGACGTTTGGTCTTCAAAAGATTTGAAAAAGGTTGTGAGCCACACACCCATCGAACGTGAGACCATGTTGCGGATCATGAAAGTCGGGGGATGGCAGGATGTGATGCGCAAACACGTGCCTGCGGAAGAAAAACTTTACACATGGTGGAGCTACCGCGCCAAGGATTGGGCATTGGCCAACCGTGGCCGCAGATTGGACCATGTTTGGGCCACAGGAGAATTGGCCAAGCGCTCAACCGCAATCAAAGTATTGAAAGAAACCCGTAGTTGGGTCCAACCGTCAGACCATGTGCCGGTGTTGGCGACGTTTGAGATTTGATTTTACAAATTCGAGAAACTACGCGCCTTGGTCAAAAGTCCGCGCACACCGTCCAACTCCCTGACCGATGCGCCTAATTTTTCCGACAATGCTTCCATAACGGCGCGGCCAAATTCGGGATATTCTGTAGCCACGCGTTTGAACAAGTCATTGTCGATGCAGACGGCTTGCACTGGACCTGCTGCTGTTGCGGTGAGAGAATAGGTAGAGCCCCCCAACATGGCGAGTTCACCAAGGAGTGCGCCAGGTTCCGCCACACCCAACTTATGGCTGTCTTGTTGTAAATCTACAGAACCATTCAAAATAAAATAGGCTGACTTTGCCCTTTGCCCCTGTTTGAACAGCACTTGCCCATTGGAGAAATTTTGTCGTTCCGCCGCAAAGGCCATCACTTGCAAAGGCACGGCTTCGCAATTCCTGAAGAGAGGAATATTTCGCAAGGTTTCTGCGTCTGCCCGAACGCTCAACGGTTTTGCCCCTTCAACACCCGGTGTGATGATTCGCAACGCGGGATGCCTGTTGAGGCCTTTTGGCAGTGAACCTATCCCCGAATCAAGCGTCAAGGAACCAGACGATAGCCTCCACCCTCAGTTACTAATATTTCGGCATGTGAGGGATCCCGTTCAATTTTCTGCCGCAGACGATAAATATGCGTTTCCAGGGTGTGGGTGGAAACCCCGGCATTATAACCCCAAACATCAGCCAATAATGTTTCACGCGAAACACTCTGTTCGCCGGAGCGATAGAGAAACTTGATGATGGCCGTTTCTTTTTCAGTGAGGCGGACTTTTTTGTTGTCATCCGTCAGAAGAAGTTTTTGTGAGGGTTTGAAGTTATAAGGTCCAACGCGGAACACCGCATCTTCCGAATGTTCATGTTGCCTGAGTTGTGAGCGGATGCGGGCCAACAGGACGGCAAATCGGAAGGGCTTTACCACATAATCATTGGCGCCTGAATCCAAGCCCAAAATCATATCGGCATCTGAGCCTTGGCCCGTCAACATGATGACGGGACCTTTATAGCCGTTGCGGCGCATCAGCTTGCAGGCTTCGCGACCATCCATATCGGGCAGATTGACGTCAAGCACCACAAGATCAGCGACATCTTGCTTCAAAGCTTTGACACCGAGTGTTGCGGTGGCCGCTTCCGAGACCGTAAAGTCCTCATGCAGTGAGAGTTGTTCCAACAACGTACCGCGCAGCATGTCATCATCGTCAACAAGTAGAATTTTTTTCTTGGCCGACATGGTGGCTCCTGTTTCGTGATCGTTCGAGTTTGAGCTAGACTTATAGTCGATACAAATGAAAAAGCTGTAAGATCAATGGTAACACATCTTCACATCCGCGCGAGGTCCGAGCGTTTGGTTAACGCCAGATTGCATATTGGCCACCTCGTTTTCCCTTGCATCATCGGTCGCATTGGTCGCGGAAGAATGAAGAAAGAAGGTGATGGCAAAACGCCTGTTGGTATTTTTGAGCTGCGCGCCGGATTTTACCGCGCCGACCGATTGGCCAAGCCAGGTCCAAACGTGAAGCTCCGGCAGATGTTGAAATCTGATGGTTGGTGTGAAGTGCCGAGCTCGTGTTTTTATAATCAACATGTCAAACTGCCGTTTCGGGACGGTCATGAAACCATGTGGCGTGAAGATGAAGCCTACGACATTGTCTTTGCCACCAGCCATAATGAGCGCCCGAGGGTGAAGGGTTTGGGGAGTGCCATCTTTTTCCATCTGACGCGCGAAGGCTCAAACTTTACTGCCGGATGCGTTGCCGTTTCGAAATTGGATATGTTGAAAATTCTCAAACTCTGTAGTACGAAAGTCAGACTGGCGGTATGGCCGGGTCAGGGTGTTTTGTAATCACGAGCCCCAAAAATTGCACTGCCCACCCGCACATGGGTGGCACCCTGGGCAATGGCTTCAGCGTAGTCCCCACTCATGCCCATGGAAAGTTTGATCAGACCATGTCGGGTTGCCATGTCCCGCAGCATGGCGAAATGTTTCGGGGCCGAATCGTCCACAGGGGGAATACACATCAGGCCTTCAACCGAAAGGCTGAGATCATTTCGCATGAGATTCAGTATGGCCGCGAGGTCATTCGGGAGGACTCCCGCCTTTTGTGGCTCAAGCCCGGTATTGACTTGTACAAACAGTTTGGGGAAGCGATTTTGGTTCTTCATTTCGGCGGCCAAGGCCTCAGCAATTTTAGGCCGATCAACGGTTTGGATCACATCAAACAGCGCCACAGCTTCGGCAGCTTTGTTGCTCTGCAAGGGTCCAATCAGATGCAATTCAAGGTCGGGGTAGTGCTGGCGCAAATCAGGCCATTTCTGTTTTGCCTCCTGCACCCGGTTTTCACCAAACACACGGTGACCCAAATCCAGCACCGGGCGGATATGATCGGCAGCATAGGTTTTGCTGACCGCCACCAAGGTGACGGAATCTGATGCTTTTGCGATGGCGTCACGTACACGGATGAATTGCTCGGTAACTGTCATAGTGCTGAAACTTATGGCCATGCTTGCAGGGCAATTCAAGGACGGTTAAGGGGATGCGACCCTTTTGTATTTGAGACTGGTTTTGAACATGTCGTCTGTTGTCGAAGCGCCTGAGCGTTATAACCACCGCACCACCGAGCCAAAGTGGCAAGCCTGGTGGACTGAAAACCATTGCTTTGAAGCCAAGGAGGATGCCTCACGGCCAAAGTATTACGTGCTCGAAATGTTTCCTTACCCCTCAGGCCGCATTCACATGGGCCATGTCCGCAATTATACCATGGGGGATGTGATCGCCCGCTTCCGCCGCGCGGCCGGTTACAACGTCTTGCATCCGATGGGCTGGGACGCTTTTGGTATGCCTGCGGAGAACGCGGCAATCGAGCGCGGCATTCACCCCAAGGGTTGGACCTACGACAATATTGCGTCAATGAAAGCACAGCTCAAGAACATGGGGCTGGCAATTGATTGGTCGCGCGAAATAGCGACTTGCGATCCATCTTATTACCGCCATGAGCAGGCGATGTTTATTGATTTTCTGCAAGCCGGTTTGGTGGAGCGACGGGTGAGTCAAGTCAACTGGGATCCGCTTGATCATACAGTTCTCGCCAATGAGCAGGTGATTGACGGTAAAGGCTGGCGTTCGGGTGCGCCGGTGGAAAAACGTGAATTGGCGCAGTGGTTTTTGAAGATCACCAAATATGCGCCGGAACTTTTGTCGGCTCTTGATGACCTGACGACCTGGCCTGAAAAAGTACGGCTGATGCAAAAGAACTGGATTGGCCGTTCGGAAGGCATGCGCTTTACTTTTGCGTTGGAAAATGAGCAGGGCGATTTATTGCCTGAGGGCCTGACAGTTTATACCACACGCCACGATACCATTTTTGGCGCAACCTTTTGTGCGGTCTCTGCAGATCATCCCTTGTCAAAAGCCAAGGCTGAAACTGATCCAGCCTTGGAAGCATTCCGCAAAGACGTTGCAGCCTTGGGCACGTCTGAAGAGAGCATCGAACGGGCTGAGAAGAAGGGTTATGCGCTTGGCGTTTATGCAAGGCATCCTTTTGACACGTCACGCCGTGTTCCAGTTTATGCCGCAAACTTTGTCTTGATGGGTTATGGCGAAGGGGCGATTTTTGGGTGCCCGGGTCATGATCAGCGCGACTGGGATTTTGCTAAGAAATATAATATGCCGATTATTCCTGTGGTCACCGCCAAAGGTGTTGAGGCTGTTTTGGGTGATAAGCCTTATCTCGAAAAAGATGGGGAAGAGTCGGTGCTCGTCAATTCAGATTTCTTGAATGGCATGACTGTGACTGATGCTAAAACAGAAGTTGCCACGCGCATGGAAGCGGCGGGCATTGGTCAGCGCCGCGTCAATTTCCGCTTGCGTGATTGGGGTGTGTCACGCCAGCGCTATTGGGGCTGCCCCATTCCGATCATACACTGTGAGACATGCGGCATTGTTACGGTGCCGAAAAAGCAATTGCCAGTCGAGCTTCCGGATGATGTGAAATTTGATAAGCCCGGAAATCCACTTGCGCATCACCCCACATGGAAGCATGTAAATTGTCCGCAATGCGGCAATAAGGCCACGCGCGAGACCGACACCTTCGATACCTTCATCGACTCGTCTTGGTATTTTGCCCGCTTCTGTTCACCTCATGCCGATGTGCCGGTGGATGCTGCTGCTGCAAAATATTGGATGGGTGTGGACCAGTATATTGGCGGTGTTGAGCACGCCATTCTCCATCTGCTCTACTCGCGCTTTTATGCCCGCGCCATGGGAGCCACCGGTCACTTGAATATGGATGAGCCATTCAAGGCCTTGTTCACGCAAGGGATGGTCATTCATGAAACCTTCCGCACCAAATCCGGTGATTGGGTTCTGCCGTCTGACGCCATGCAAAAAGATGGCGCTTGGATACATGTGAAAACCGGTGAGGCATTGGATGTGGGCGGCGTCGAAAAGATGTCGAAGTCCAAAAAGAACGTGGTTGATCCTGATACCATTATTGAAACCTATGGCGCTGATACGGCCCGCTGGTTCATGTTGTCGGATACCCCGCCTGAACGTGACATCGAATGGACATCGGCAGGTGCAGAGGCATCATGGCGGTTTGTACAACGCATTTGGCGTTTGGTGGGTGATGCGGCTTTGTATCCTGCTAGCGCCGGTGGGACATCAGACTTGCGCCGTACTACTCACAAAGTGATTGCTGCCGTTACGGACGATCTGGAAAACCTGCGCTTCAATCGTGCCATTGCCCGTATTTACGAATTGTCGAATGCTCTGCAAGCAGGCTTGGCTGCGAAAGACCCCTCATTGCGCGAAGCTGCCGAGGCGATGGTCTTGTTGTCAGCACCCATGATGCCGCATTTGGCTGAGGAATGTTGGAACGTGCTGGGCCACACCACAACTGTGGTCAACACGCCATGGCCAAAGGCCGAGGCCGCCTTGCTCATTGATAATGAAGTGACTTTGGCCATTCAGATCAACGGCAAGCGCCGCGATGAGATCAAGGTGCCGAAAGGATCGAGCAAGGACTACCTGGAGCCTATCGTTTTGAATCTGGAAAGTGTAAAACGCGTGCTTGACGGCAAGCCCGTAACCAAGTTCATTGTGGTTCCAGATCGGATTATCAATATCGTATGCGCCAACTAGCTCTCATCACGCTTTTGTCTTGCAGTCTGCTTGCAGGCTGTAGCAATACGCGCCCGCTTTATGGCACAGGCGCTGATGGCAAGGGTACGGCTGTGGCGCTGTCAGGCATTGTAGTTGACGAACAGAAGACCAGAGCCGGACAAATTGTGCGCAACAATTTGATTTCGACGTTTGGTGGTGGTGGTTCTGATTTCATTCTGCGGTTAGTACCTGACGAAAAGACGCAAGAGGTGTCATCATCATCAACCCAGAAACTGACGCGGCGACGTTACCGCCTGACGATGAAATATGAATTGGCGGATGCAAAGTCGAGTGCGACTGTGGCGTCCGGCAGTGCTTTCTCCAATGTATCCTATGATACTGTTGAACAGCCCATTGCCGATTTGCGTGCCGCTGAAAATGCCAGGGAACGTGCAGCCCGTGAGGTCGCAGAAGATATTCGATTGCGCTTGGCCGCACATTTTGCAACCAATTGATTGATCATGGCTGTGCTGCGCGAGAATGACCTCGCAGACTTCCTGAAAAAGAAATCTGCCCAATGCAACGGTTTGCTATTTTATGGCAATGACGATGCGGCGATTTCAACAGCTGTACGGCAAGTGGTAGCCGTAATGGGTGGTGGAGAAGAGCCGTTGCGCATGGAAATGTCAGTCCTACGCGCTGATCCCGCAGCTTTGGATGACGCTTTTCGCTCTATGTCACTGCTGGGGGATCGGCGTTTAATTGTACTGTCGGGCGTTGAAGAAAACCACCTCGCGGCTGTGCAATCTGTTTTGGATGAGCGTGCGCTGGCCAATTTCGTTTTAATAGTTTCAAACTCTCTTAAAAAGGGATCTAAGCTTAAGAGTGCTGCGGAAGCCAATCCCGTTTTTGCAAGTGTTGGCTTCTATGAAGAGACTGGCATTGGCGCATTGGTACTCCGTGTACAGACGATTATCCGGCAGCATGGCATGGTTTTTTCGGAGGGTGCGGCTGAGCGTTTTGTGGCGCTCTGTGGGTCAGACCGTTCGGTATTGGTCAACGAAGCTGAAAAACTATCGCTTTATTGTTACCCTGAAAAGCAAATCACACTCGAAGATGTCGAAGCCATTTGTGGCGACCAGGCTGAGTTTGAATCAGATGCGCTTTTGCAGGCCGTGTTCGATGGTGAAGTTGAATCAGCTGATCGGATTTTCGCATCAATGACTCTGTCAGGTGATGCGAAATCGGTTTTGATCATGGCACAGATGTATCTGGCGCGACTGGAAGCTGTCAGTGCCGCTATGGCGCGGGGTGCAGATTTGAGCACAGCCTGTCGCGCCGCACGTCCGCCGATTTTTGACAAGCAACAGGCGGCGGCTGGAAGACAATTGCGGGTTCTGAACGGGGATGACTTGGGTCGCGCCCAAGTGGCTGTTCAAGCGGCCATTTTACAATCGCGGCAGATGGCCGATCTGGGCGACGCCATTACGGCGCGCTGTCTTTTGAGTTTGGCCCGCATGGCGAGACAAGCGCGGGCCAAAGCGGCTTAAGGTTTGCTCAAACGATGAGCCACCAGTTCTAACTGATCCAGTGTTTTATAGCTCACGGTGAAAGTACCCGTTGGACCCTTATGATCAATCGACACTTTGAGACCAAGTGCTTGCGCCACCGAAGTTTCAAGGGCGCGGGTATCGGCATCTTTGTAGGGTTCAGTTGAGTTCTTTTTTGGTTTGGCCGCAACGTCACGGGTCAAATCTTCGGCCTGCCGCACGGAAAGTCCAAGCTTGATAATTTGTTCTGCAAGGTCTTGCGGATTTTCAGTCGCCACCAAAGTGCGGGCATGACCGGCTGACAGCGTGCCACTTTCAATATGGCCAAGCACTGATTCGGGCAGTTGCATCAAGCGCATGGTATTGGCGATGTGACTGCGGCTTTTACCAATCGAATCGGCCAGTTGTTGTTGGGTATAGTCGTAACTGTCCATCAACATTTTATAAGCGCGGGCTTCCTCCAGTGCGTTGAGGTCAGACCGTTGCACGTTTTCAATGATTGCAATTTCTAGCGTTTCGCGGTCATTGAGTTCCCGGATAAGAACAGGCACCTGATGTATCCCAGCTAGCTGGGCGGCGCGCCAGCGCCGTTCACCCGCCACGATTTCAAAATGGCCATCCTTGGGGCGCACCACGATGGGCTGCAACACACCCTTGTCCCGCAAGGAGCGCGACAGTGATTCGATATCTTCTACGGCAAACGTCCGGCGCGGATTATTGGGATTGGCAACCAAATGCTCAATTGGCATCATCCGAAGCCCGGTCGCTAAAGTTACGGCTGCAGACTCCGCAGCGTTGATAGAAATGGCGCTTTCCACCACGTCATCACCAATCAAGGCGGCAAGTCCACGGCCCAGCCGCTTTTTTTGTAACTGTGTCATCACGTATTTCTCGGTATTACTTCAGAAAATGGTTTCGGTTACGAATCGATTGTTGATTCTTCGTATCTCACTTTAAGCGGCTTTCAAATCCCGCAAATCCCTTTCGCGCCTGATCACTTCCGACGCAAGGTGGATATAGGCCTGTGACCCGACGCACGCATGATCATAAAGTAGAACCGGCTGGCCATGAGACGGTGCTTCCGACACCCGCACATTACGCGGAATGACTGTCTGGTAAACCTTTTCACCCAGCACCGAGCGCACGTCTTGCGCCACTTGCTCTGACAAGGAATTGCGGCGGTCAAACATGGTCAACACGACGCCTTGAATAGTCAGTTTCGGATTAAGTGTGGTCTTCACGCGTTCCACTGTTTTCAACAATTGGCTCAAACCCTCAAGCGCAAAGAACTCGCATTGCAACGGCACCAAAATCGCATCTGCCGCCGACAGTGAATTGATGGTCAGCAAGTTGAGGGAGGGCGGGCAATCCACCAGAACATAGGAGTAATCCCGACCTTCTTTTTCGGCCATACGTTTAAGTGCATCGGCCAAGCGGTAGGTTTTGCGCTCGAAGTCTGCCAGCTCAAGTTCAGCACCGAGCAAATCGATCGTGGCGGGCGAGCAATGCAAGCGTGGAATACCTGAGTCGATGATCACGTCATCAAACTCTGCTTCCCCAATCAACACATGATAAGATGACTTCTGATTTTTGGTTCGTGTAATGCCAAGCCCTGTCGAGGCATTGCCTTGCGGGTCAAGATCAATCACCAATACCTTCTCACCGACGGCCGCAAGTGCGGTTCCGAGATTGATGGCTGTGGTGGTTTTACCCACCCCACCCTTCTGATTGGCGA
>JAYUQS010000102.1:0-4383 GCA_043756645.1 Hyphomicrobiales bacterium
AGAAAATCGCGGATGGTTTTAAATTCAACAGTCATGGCATTTCGCTACTTGGCTTCGGTTCACGTGTCCAGCGGTGCTTAACCCCGCCATCACTCCAATTTCAATGTTTCAGTGTTTCAGTGTGTTACGGAGAAGTATGGTTGCGGGCAAGGGCTGTTGCGAGGTATGGTTTTCTCATGACTGATTTTCGCATCGCCATTGTGCCTGTAACAGGCTTCCAGCAGAACTGCTCGATCCTGTTCAATGAAAAGACCAAACGCGCCGCTGTCGTTGACCCCGGTGGCGACGTGCCGCGCATCGTTGATGCTATTGCGAAGATGGGGGTGACCGTCGAGAAAATCCTGATTACGCATGGCCATATTGACCATGCGGGTGGTGCTGCCGAACTTCGGGAAAAGCTGGGTGTTACAATTGAAGGGCCACACAAGGCGGATGATTTTTTGTTGCAGGATTTGCCCAAAACCGGCGCGCAATATGGCCAGCATGATGCACGGGTGGTGACACCCGACCGCTGGCTGGCTGATGGTGATGTGGTTGAAGTGGCGGGCTTTACCTTCAAAGTGATAGAGGCGCCCGGGCATTCGCCGGGTTCAGTTGTGTTCTTTAGTGAAGAGCAGCGTTTTGCCTTTATGGGCGACGTCTTGTTCAAAGGCTCAATTGGACGCACGGACCTGCGGCAAAGCAATCATGAGCATTTGATGCGGGCGATTCGCGAGAAGATTTTGCCTCTGGGCGATGATGTAACGTTTTTGCCGGGTCATGGTGAAGCCAGCAAGATTGGCGATGAGCGGGTGAGCAATCCGTTTTTGCTGGGTTAGGCCACGCACTAAACCAGCGTTGCCTTGAACAGCTTCATCAGCAACAACCCCAGCGTGATCGTGCTATTTGCCACTTGGTTGATTGCCGCACTTATCAATGATCGGATTTTCATGCACAAAAGCTTGCTCATAAAACTCAGCTTTATCCACATTTACCGCCTTCCTGGCGAAGGCCGGGACAAGGCTTTTCGGGATGATTCAAGTGTAATGAGCCTCGTCCCGGTCTTCGCCAGGATGACGGAATAAATAAATTAAAACAATAATTTAGACCTATTTTAGGACGCTTATTTTTTGAAAGTTCCTATCGCCCTGAAAAGATGCGTGAATCTAATAGCCTCATCACCCGGAGTTTTTTTATTACAGTCTCTCACCCAATCAGGTGATGCGCGCGGGCCTGCACCTGTGTAACCAAATATCCGGGGCAGAAAAAGAAACGTGAGGTTTCACATGATTCTGCGATCTGGCCGCGAACGGCTTTTACAGACTTTGCTTTATGAAGTTGGTGGCCTGCTGCTGGTTTTGCCCCTTTACGCATTGGTAACCGGCCACGCGATGGCTGATTCATTCGTGTTGCTTGTGGCCGTTTCGATTGCCACCATGACGTGGGCCTGTGTGCACAATATCGGTTTTGATTATCTGGAGGCTCGCATGACAGGGCGCGTTGCCAGCGACAGGCCGCAGCTTCTCAGGTTAACCCATGCGGCTTCTATTGAAGTGACGTCGATCTTGCTCACCACGCCCGTCATCGTCCTCGTGGGCGGCTTTGGCTGGTGGCAGGCATTGATGGTTGATATCGGCCTCACGCTGTTTTACGCCGCCTATGCCTATGTGTTTCATTTGGGCTTTGATTGGATGCGGCCTGTTGTGCCGATCGGCCCTGCACGTGGCGTTGCGGAATTTTAAAGCGCGCGATTTGCGCAGTTTAAATCTGCATTTCCACAAGCCGCGAATTTGCTGCAAAATATGCGTCACCTGTGGTTTTGAATATACCGCATTCCTGGGCTGCGCCAGAGCCGAAGGTTTCGCAATATTCTTCGCCTGATGCCGTCCATTGGCCGGTGCCGTCGCCGCGGGTGTCGTCTTGATAGTTGAAGGTGCCGTCGGCGTTATAGGTCACGAAGCCGTTGCCATCTTTACGCGTGTACTGAAAGGTTTTGCCGACAATGCGGGATTTGATGTCAGAGGCGTCCAAGTTGCGGATTTTTTCGCCGGGTTTATCGGTAAAGGCCGAGGTGCCACCATTGGTGATGCGCACGCCCTTCGGGCCTGAAGCGCAACCAGCCACAGCCAACATGACGACCAATGCGACGGCAAAATTCTTCATCAATCTAAAGTCCCCAAAACTGCCCCCGCCACACTGTGGCATGTGCCACAGCTGACGTTATTCTGCAAGCAGGTCAGACGTCGGCTTGCAGCACAATGACGCGTGCACCGACTGGTACGCGTTCAAACAAATCAGCCACGTCCTCATTCAACATGCGAATGCAGCCTGACGACATGGCTTTGCCAATCGACTTGGGGTCATTGGTGCCATGAATACGGAACAAGGTGTCCTGACCATTGGCGTGCAAATAAAGCGCACGTGCACCCAATGGGTTTTCGGGTCCACCCGGCATGCCGTTCACCCATTCCAAGGCTTTTGCATCACGATAGACCATTTCCTCTGGCGGTAACCAGCGCGGCCAGCGGCGCTTCATTCCGACCGTGGCTTCACCATTCCAGGCAAATCCTGCGCGCCCCACGCCGACACCATAGCGTATGGCTGTGCCATCATCACGAACGAAATAGAGGAAGCGATGGCCGGGATCGACGATGATGGTGCCCGGTGCCTCCGGACCTTCCCAAGCGACGACTTGGCGCTGGAATTTCTCATCAATGTCATCGGCATCAGCCAAATCAATTGGAAAATCTACAGGTGACTCAACGGGAGGATAAAGGCTTTCATCGCGTAAGGGGCGGGCATCGGGATGGAAACCATAAATGGATTCCGCCAGCACTTGCGGTGAAAAACCCAAGGCCATTACAACTGAAACCAACAGCTTGCGGCGTGAAACCAACATGACGATTACTCCAATACCCACTTTAATGTGGGAGTAGAGATAAAGTTCCGCAATGGCGAAAACATGTAGGGTTTGCGGTTAAATTGTGGACGATCTAGGACAGTGATGCTTAATTGGCCAAGGTGAATTTGGCCGCACCCACATCATAGCCTTTGCCGTTCTTGGTAATTGGATTGCAGAACATATCCTTACCCTTTGGAACGAAAGAGGCCGGTGACATCGACTCACAGAGCTCACCGTCTTTGGCGAGCCACTTACCTGTCGTTGTGCCTTTGCCGGTGACTTCCACGAGTGAGCTGCCGTCATTAGCATAAAGTGTAACGCCGCTTATGGTGCCAGCGTCCCATTTCCAACTTTGACCTGAAATTGCTTTATTGATGTCTGCCGCCCTCAGTCCCGTGCTGACGGAGCGCGACTTTTGCGTGGTTGTCACGGGCTCTTCAGGGGCCAAGTCATTTTCAACAGCCGGCGGTGGTGCGGCATCGTCCTTGAAAACGTTCATGCTGGAACAGCCTGCCAAAAGAGCAGCTGCGAGTGAGAGTGTGGCTAAGGTCTTGATCGTCATCGTCATTCGCGTTTCCCCCGAAACAGCGGCAATATTGTAGCTCACCTGTGTCAATTTTGAGGTGATCTACTCGCCGTATTTCATTCTATAGCAGTTTTGGGTGGCAGGGCGCAACCCGTGGGCTGACAAGGAGCTGCTGCGGTGCTTCCTGTGTATAGAGGATCAGCCGCAAAAGTAACAGCGACCATGGTGTTTGGATCGAGCTGAAACGGCGCTTGCTCTTGGCTGCCCAACCACGGTGAAAGTTCAGCTGCGTTTACTACAGGGCTCAGCAATAACACCGCCGATAGCAACGACAAGCGAATCAGAGTTGGAAGTGACACATGTTTTTCCATCGTCTTTTTTGAATTGGACCGATTTGGTGAATGAAGGGTTAAAGCTGGGTTGACCCGCAAGCGTTGACGCGCCAAAGCAGCCTGATGAATTACCGTCACGCCTTTCACGCCGGAAACCACGGCGATGTATTGAAACATGTGCTGCTGTCGCGCGTGTTGTCTTATCTCACACAAAAAGATGCGCCTTTGGCGGTGCTCGATGCACATGCAGGGATTGGGCATTATGATCTTACGGGACTTGAAGCACTCAAAACCGGTGAGTGGCGTGGCGGCATTGGCAAATTGCTCGCTGCCAAATTGCCAAGCGAAACCACCGCACTGCTAGAGACTTATCTTGACGTGGTGAGGGCCGTGAACCCTGCTTCGGCGTTACAGTTTTATCCCGGATCGCCAGAGATTGCGCGGCGATTGTTGCGGCCTGTTGATCGATTGATATTGAATGAGCTGCATCCGCAAGATCATGCGACATTGGCGGCGCGGTTTGGAATTTACACTCGCATCAATTTAAGTGCAGTTGATGCGTTGCAGGCGGTGAAGGCGACTTTGCCGTTTTTGGAGAAGCGCGGATTGGTTTTGATTGATCCTGCCTTTGAAGTGTTGGACGA
>JAYUQS010000103.1:0-12652 GCA_043756645.1 Hyphomicrobiales bacterium
CAGACAAAACAAACACCGCGCTGAATGGCTTCAGCGCGGCGCAAAATTTCGTGAAGGCTGAGGTTTTAGCCTTGACGGGCTTTAAAGCGCGGATTGGTCTTGTTGATAATATATACGCGACCTTTGCGACGGACCAATTTGTTGTCGCGGTGACGTTTCATCAGACCCTTGAGGGAATTGCGGACTTTCATGCTCACACCTATATGATGGCGCTGAGCCACCTGAATGAATTTGTGTGCTGTCCTTAGCGGCGTCACAGCAACCTGTCAACCACACCTGAAGTTAAGCTGGAAGAATGCAGAATATTCTTGTTTCACAGCAGTTTATCATGACCTCAGCGGTGTTGCTGGTAGCGGCGATCAGCTTTGCAGGCCTGGCTATGAAAGACCGCCGCCCACGCGAGTCTCTCAATCCGTCATTGATCCCCACCACGCCGTTGCTGCTGCTCACGGCGATTACCGCATTATTGGCGCTGGTGCATTTGGTGAATTTGCTGGGGGTCAAGACGGGGGGTTAGGGTATTCCGGTGTGTGGCAGAAAGGGACCTCATCAGTCACTTCGTGACAGCTTCTCCACTTTGTGGAGAAGCGACATCAATGTCCCTTCTCCATCAAAGATGGAGAAGGTGGCTTGCGCAAAGCGCAAGACGGATGAGGTCCCTTTAGTACCGCAGTCACAGCCTTAAACTATTCAAACAGCCGAACATAAACCCTTCGCAATTCCGCCTTCTGCACCTTTCCCATGGCATTTCGCGGTAAGTCTTTCACGAACAGGATTCGTTTGGGTATTTTAAAGCCACCGAGCTTGGTTTTCAGAGCGGTGAGTATTGCTTGTTCTTTGAGTTCAACGTCGGTTGCAACAATCGCTGTTACGGCCTCACCAAAATCCGGGTGTGGCAAACCGATGACCGCAGATTCAGTGACGCCTTCCAGCGCGTCTAGCTGTTCTTCAATTTCTTTGGGGTATACATTAAAGCCGCCGGTGATGATCAAATCCTTGGCGCGACCTGAAATGACGAGATAGCCCTTGTCATCTATTCGACCCAAATCTCCGGTGATGAAAAAGCCATTTTCGCGTTTGTCCTCTCTGGTTTTTTCGGGGTTGCGCCAATAGCCCTGAAACACATTGGGTCCGCGCACTTCAATCATGCCGTCTTCGCCCCGTGGTCGTTCTGCACCTGTTGTTGCATCCGTAATTTTGATGTCCACATGGGGCAGGGCGAAACCTACCGTGCCTGCAACGCGTTCGCCGTCATAGGGGTTAGACGCGATCATATTGGTTTCGGTCATGCCGTAACGCTCCAGGATTTTGTGTCCCGTCCGCGTTTTGAATTCTTGGTGGGTGTCGGCCAGAAGTGGTGCTGAACCCGACACAAAAAGCCGCATGTGTTGTGTGGTCTCGCGGTTCAGTTTTTCATGTTGCAACAAGCGCGTATAAAATGTTGGCACCCCCATGAAGCATGTGGCTTGGTGAAGATCGCGCATCACTGCATTGGCGTTGAATTTCCGGTGGAACAGCAATTGCCCGCCGCTGAACAACACGGTGTTCATGCCAACGAAAAGCCCATGCGTGTGATAAACGGGCAGGGCATGCAGCAGCACATCATCAGGTGTAAAGCGCCAGAGCTCAATCAAAGCCAAAGCATTCGACGCCAGATTTGCGTGGGTCAACATCGCCCCTTTGGAGCGGCCCGTGGTGCCTGAGGTGTAGAGAATTGCCGCGACGTCATCCCACTTGGTTTCGACATCATGAAACGCAAAATTGCCGCCTTGCAGCAGCGTTCCGTCGCCCGCATCATCAAGTGTTAAAACCGCTTTGCAGCCCGCTGCCTTGGCAATGCTTTGCGCCCCAACAAATTTGTCTGGCGATACAACAAAGGTAAAAGCCTCCGCGTCCGACAGGAAATACATGATCTCTGTCATCGTATAAGCGGTGTTGAGCGGCAGGAAGATCAATCCCGCCCGCTGGCAGGCCCAAAACAAAGCCAGTGCCTCGATGCTTTTTTCAACTTGCACGGCGATGCGGTCGCCGCGTTTGGCACCAGTGGCATCAAGTTGATTGGCGATACGCCCAGCCACATCCCAAAACCCGCCATAGGTCAAAATCCGGCCATCATCGCAGGTGGAAAAAACACGGTCTTTGTCAGAGATGCTGTTCTGAAAAAGCGATTGCAAGTTGGAAGCGTGATGATGGCTCAGCCAAGCGTGTTGTGGGTTTTGCACTAAACTTATGCCTGTTGTTTTTTCAGAAAGGCCGAAACCCGCGCCAAGCCCTGTTTCAACACATCAGTGTTGTTGGCATAGCCGATGCGCAAATGGCCTTCCATTTCCATGACGGAACCTGGTGTGAACATCACGCCCGTGTCAGCAAGGAGAGCGATACAAAATTCCCGTGAGGTCATGTCGAGATCATATTTTAAAAGGGCTGTTGTGCCGGACTTTGGTTTCACCCAGCTGATCAAAGCTTCACCATCCACCCAGTCCGAAAGGATCGCTAAATTGGTGCGGGTAATGGCGCGGCTGCGTTCTAAAATTCTGTCAGCATTTTCAATTGCCAGCGTTGCAAAGTGTTCGTCAATCTGGCCCACTGCAATGGTGTTGTAGTCGCGGTGTATCAACACGGCATCGATCACCTCGCGTGCCGCTGCAATCCAACCCACACGCAAACCCGCCAGTGAAAAGGCCTTGGATGTGCTGGCGGTGCTGATGCCCTTTTCATAAAGGTCAACAATGGACGCCGTGGTGCCGCTGCCGTGCTGGTCGGTGCCGCGATAGACTTCATCACACAGCAACCAGGCACCGCAGCCGCGCGCGATCTCAACAATTTTCTCCAAGTAAGCTTGGTCCATCAAAGCACCGGTGGGGTTGTTGGGGTTGTTGATGGCGATCAGTTTGGTGCCGGGTGTTGCCATGGTTTTCAACGCGTCAAGGTCAGGCAAAAATCCGTGCTCCGCCTTCAAATGCAAAAGCACGACATCAGCACCAATCGATTCCGGAATGGAATAATGCTGTTGATAGGTGGGGATCACCGAAATCACACGGTCCCCGCGCGACACCAAAGCCTGATGCACCAAAGCATTGGCCCCAATGGTGCCGTGGGTTGTCACGATATTGTCGCTGTTTTGTTTGTCGTAAAGCGCTGCAATGGCGCTGCGCAAACGCAGCGAACCCTGAATTGCACCATAGGTCATTTTCATCGGCAACAGCTCAGCCAAGCTCTTGTCATTGCGCCCCGCAAGCTGCAACAATTCTCCGATGCTGATGCTTTCCACACAGGTCTCAGCCAGATTGAGTTCGCACTTCAACTCAAACTCATTCATCCAAATTTCAACACCGAAAGGTTTGATGTACATGCCGCAGGTCCTGTTCAGGGAGTGTCATATACACAAGACGTCGTGAGTTTCCAGCGGCTGGCGAAAGCGAGTGAGGCGGCCTGCTATAGCTTGCGCGTCACAATTGATAAAAAAGAGAAGCGTCCGTCACCGAAACTGGCCTTCAGCTTAAAGGCTGTCGGGTATTGCTCGCCCTTCGATCTGACACTTCTGTTTTCCACTGGGCCACCGAAACAAGCAAGAGTAGGCCAAAACCGAGAAGCTCACTGCCATCTTCCACGATGGCCACAGCACCCCCCAGCAAGCGATTGTCTTTCGGGATCAAGGCGTGCAGCAAATCCAGACCGGTGGAACTCATCGCAATGAAGGCCAAGGGTATGACCAAAAAGAAACTTTGGGCACGCTGGCGCTTGGTGGAGACAAGGCTGCTCCAGATTAAAAAGGCCAAGGCTATAACAATGACAAATGAAAAATAGGTCAGTTCTCCGTAATCCTGGGCACGCAAATTCGCCGTGCTTTGGAAATATTGGCTGCCAATTTTTTCTCCGGCGCGCTCATGCAGTTGCAAAGCGTCGTCGAGACCGAGAAACGTCGTGAGGCCGCTCACATAATAGTGGAGTTTGGAGTGCAGGGCTTGCGCCGTCAGGAACAAGAAAACGGCAGCAGCCAGCAACTCGGCATAACCGACCATTTCGCCGAGTGACCAATCTTTTGAAAGGCGAAACCATGCCGCAGTCTCAGGGCTGATGGATTGCTTCAGCTCTAGTATACCCGCAACAGCTTCCGCGACCATAAAGAAAACTGCAATCAAAACGACGGTGACAGCCAGCCAGCGCAATGTCCGTAAGCCGGAGAATAATTCAACCCAAGCCAGTTTTATCTGTTGTATCATGTCGGTCATTGAGAAGGTCCTGTTCTGGCGGTCTGCCACTGGAGGCTGGCGGCAAGTAGCACGAGGCTGGCCCCCAGCAGTTCGATACCATTTTCAAGGGTTGCAACGCCGCCGCGCAGGACACGTTGCCCAACCGGGATAAACTGCTGTAGAAAATCAATTCCTACCGCCCCGGCCGCCACAAGCGCCAGCGGCATAGCCAGCATGACACCCATCGCTGCTTGGTGCCCTGTTGAGTTGCGCGCGCACAGCACCAATCCTGTCAGCATAATCGTGACAACAATGGCCGCATAAACAAGTTCGCCATAATCATTTGCCGCCACATCCGTTATTGAGGGTGACGTTGCTTCGGCGGCCCCTGCAAACAGCAAGGCACCGAAGGCCTCGCCTGCGCGTTCATGGAATTGCAGCGCGTCATCGGCAACGAGGAACTGGAAAAGCCCGGCCAGAAAATAGTGAACCGGAGAGGCAATCCGACGTGCCACGATGAAGGTCAGAACTGCGGCTGCTTGCCAATAGCCGTAGCCAATGGTTTCCCAGACCGACCAATCCTGCGACAGGCGAAACCACGATGCCGTCTGCTCGGACATCTTGCCCGAATTGACCAACAGTCCGGTCGCCATGTCGCACACCATCGCGGCAATCGTCACGAGGATCAAACCGACAGCAAATGACCTGAACCATAGAGATTGAATGCCGGGTTGGACGTCTGACCACGCAACGATAAAGTGCTGTTTCAAGTTTCGGTGGTTTCGGTGACACTCCACTTAACTTTTCCCTCCCGTTTTCGGGCCGCGTTTTGCGGCTTTCAGGGGGCGGTTTAGTTTTTTCTCCAGTTTCGTCAGGAACGTCGCAGAGCCCAGCGGGCGTCCGATGGTTTCGGCGCGGCGCAGCAGAGTGTCTGCCATCTCGCGTTCGGGATTGTCTTCGAGCAATTCTGCGATGTCTGGAAACTGCTCAACAAAGTCCGCTGTATCCGTCAGGCCGTCGTCGTGGCGTTTGAGATAAGCCTTGGCCGATGACCAGTTCCATTGCTCAGGCCGTTTGCACAATTTGGCGCGCACAGGATTGAGCAACACATATCGTAATGCAGAGGCCGCACGATCGCCGTCCATCGCCACGCAGCCAAAACGCCCCTGCCAGAAATGGCCGGTCTTTTTGCGACGTGCATTGAGCGCGCCCGCATAAGCCCGGTGCACGGAAGACATGGCCTTGCTCAAGCCATCGACAGTCTTCGGCACCAATATCAAGTGCACATGATTGGGCATCAACACATAAGCCAAACATCTGACACGCGCCGCCACACAGGCCGACGTCAATAATTTCAGATAAAGCGTATAATCATCATCCGAAAAAAACACCCGCGCACCCCCATTGCCACGCTGGGTGACATGATGGGGAATCCCGGGAATAACAACACGCGCAAGTCTGGACATCGGAATAAACTACGGCGGGTTGGACGAACTGTCAATAGAGTGGAGTGTCACTGTAATTCTCACATGGATTTCGAAACGGCAGTTTATAAAAACATAGTGCAAAGAAAAGCGGCTTGAGATAAGCAAGAATGCACTCGGCTCCGGTTGAAAGACCGGAGTCTTTTGTTTTAGGGGATTGCAAATGACTGACACACCCAACTACGAACTCTATGCCTTCTGGCGCACATCGGCGACTTACCGGGTGCGTGTTGCACTCAATCTGAAAGGACTGACAGCAACGGAACACGTGGTCAATCTTGACGCTGGTGAAAATCGCAGCGAGAGCTTTCTGGCGGTCAACCCGATGGGTGCCATTCCAGCACTTGTCAGCAATGGTTCTGTCCCGATCACGCAATCACAGGCGATACTTGAGTTTCTTGAAGAAGCGCATCCGGATATGCCACTCTTGCCAAAGGATTTGCACGGTCGCGCGCGCGTTCGCTCGCTTGTTGCCATGCTGGTGGCAGACACGCATCCATTGTTGACAGGCCGCATCAAAAAATATCTCGTGGGCAATGACCATATGGATGATGCGGGTTTTCGCAACTGGCAAACCAACTGGTTTACAACGGGCTTGCAGGCTTTTGAAAAGCGCCTGGCCTTGGACCCCACCACCTATTGTCACGGTGACAAAATTACCATGGCCGATATTTGCCTCGCCAGCATCATCGTGGTCATGAGTGTTTTCAAAATCGAAGTGGTAGACATTCCACATATCACGCGGATCATGGCATTGCTTGATGCCAACGACGCTTTTGCCAAGGCAGCGCCGCTCAATCAGGTCGGTGCACCCAAGCCATGAATGCTGCGTAGTCTGTAATTATTTTGCAGCAAACCTTCGGGCAGAGGTCACGCACATCCGCGTTCAGAAAAACGCCATGGTTCTGATTTCAATGCTCTGCCGCTGTTTGGCGTCAGGTTTACTCGTTGGATCTTCAAAAGCTGTGTGACCCATGAAGCGCGCACGACCATCGGTTTCGCTGTCATATGTTTTCAAGAGCAGTGCATCATCCGGCTGCATATTTGGAAAGTAATACCACTTGTGCTCCGGTGAATGGCGCATCACGAAGATTTCACCGGTACGCTCCTTGTACTTCAGCTCCATCAACAACATGTCTTCATCCGTTGAAGACTGCGCATCGCACATGGCAAGCGGTAGTTCCTCAACAGGATCGCCGATGGATTTCCAGACATTGTAGAACGCAACGCGGCCTTTCAGCAGTTCGTCCGCTTCTTCCGGCAGAACGTCTTTCACACGTTGTTCGCCGGACTTCGGCGTATAGTCGCTGTGCACCAGCATGACTGCAGGGCGTTTGACCGTTGTTTGCTGATTGAGGTCGGCAGGGAGTCTGCGGCGAATGGTGTGATCAAACACCACAACCCGCTTTGCGCCCGTGTTCTTCTTTACGTAGTCAACCACCTGATCATAAAAGGTCGACTTGATGGCTTCCTCATTGTCAAAATCGCGAAAGCCGCCATTGAAGTGTTTCAACTCAAAACCTTCACGATCAACATCAAATTCGTTGACTTTTGGCCAACCATCTTCAATTTCCATCACTTGGCCGTTGGTTCCCGGCGGATTGAGCACGAAACTCGGATCGGGCTCATAGAAATAATAGTCGATGGATTTGCCGTTATCGACAGAGTATTTCAATTCGGCGGAAACACGATTGGCCATGTGATGGAAGTCCTTGTTTTATGCGGCAGCCGCGTCAGGCTGCCTTCTTGGTGGTGAAGCCTTCGAAGACCATGGTCTCTTGCCAGGCGGGGAGCTTCTCAACGTTTTGGGTCATCCAACGTGACAGGTTCTTGTGTTTTTCAATGGGCAACTGCTGCCAGCCACGCAAATGCATGGCCGAAGCGCACGCGATGTCGGCCAGTGTTACAGAATTGCCAACCAGCCAGTCCTTGCCCTCAAGACGAGCATCAAGAATGCCAGCGAGTTTGTGCCAGTTGTCGAGTTGTCCATCAAGAATGCTTTGATCGGCAGCGCCACCCAGGAGAGGTTTGACACAGTTTTCAACGAGGAAAACATAGCAGCTCGGGAACCAGTGCGAGCCTTCCCAGTTGAGCCAGCGATTGACATCTGCGCGAAGTTTCAAGTCAGTTGGATAGAAACTCGATTTTCCATGCTTGTCGGCGGCATACTGCATCATGGAGTTCGACTCCCACAGCGTGAAATCGCCATCCTTCAGGGCGGGCAGTGCTGCATTGGGATTGATTTTCATATAGGCTTCGCTCTTTTGTTCGCCCTTGAAGTAATCAATGTGTTTCAGCGTGAATGGGATGTCCATCAGCTTGAATGCAGTCAGAACTTTCTTGCAATTGACTGTAATAGGGTCGGCGTAAAGTTCGATCATGGTTCCTCCAGGCGCGCGCGGCGCACTTTGTTTGGCGCTCTTTTTTGGCGCTTGAGCAGACAAGCTAATGCAGGTAGAACTATCGCGCTAACAGATAATACTTGTGGAGATCATCGTGGAGCGCGATGTAGCTGCCTTGGACGTTCGACTTCTTCTTGCGTTTGACGCGCTCATGATCGAACTTAATGTGACGCGCGCAGCCTACAGACTTGGCTTGACGCAGCAGGGTATGAGTGGGCAGCTGGCCCGCATGCGCCAAGTGTTTGGTGATCCATTATTCGTGAGAGAAGGAGCCGGAGTTGCAGCAACCCCCCATGCGCAAGCGCTTCATTCCCAAGTGCAACACGCGTTGACTAGCCTGCGAGCTCTCGTTGCAAGACCTCACTTCGATCCAGCGACTTGCGATGAGGTCATCTCAGTCGCGGCAACCGACTATGCCATAGTAATCGTTTTGCTGCCGTTGCTTGCAAAGTTACGGCGCATTGCACCCAAACTCAAATTGGCATTGCGCCCTTTGAACGCTCAGACATTGTTGGCCGAGTCCCGCACCAGGGTTGTCGATCTTGCTCTCGCAGTCCCCGAGTTCACCCCGCCTGGATTGAAGTCTGCGCCGATACTTGAAGAAACCTATGTTGGTGCGGTTCGGCAAGATCATCCACTGGCCAGGGAGAACGTGGGGATTGAGCAATTTTGTGCTTATTCACACCTCCTCGTGTCTCCAAACCGCGGGGACTTTCATGGTGCAACAGACGATGCTTTGGCTGAAGTTGGTTACAAGCGAGAGATTGCCTTAGTCGTGCCGGGTTTTTCCGTCGTTGGAACTGTGCTGGAGTCAACAGATCTTGTCGCCGTTTTGCCCAGGCGGCTTGTTGCACAGTCGCGACGCAAACTTCATGTGTTTGAACCACCCATACCTGTGAGGGGCTTCGCGCTTCATGCTTATTGGCCTGAACGCCTGGATGCCGATCCTGCTCATATCTGGTTCAGGCAAATGGTTTTTGAAACTGCGATTTGATTGGATGCTGTGACAAGATGGTTGATGGCACTACACTGCTGACAGAAGAGATCGCGCGTTGCGAGGTTTGCAAAGTCCACCTTGGGCATCCTCCACGCCCTGTCGTCCAGCTTGGGTCTGCCGCAAGAATCGTCATCATTGGCCAAGCGCCGGGATCAAAGGTCCACGTGAGCGGCATTCCATGGAATGATGACAGCGGCAACCGGCTGCGCGAATGGACGGGCATCGGATACGAGACATTTTACAATCGGAACAAAGTGGCGTTGTTGCCGATGGGATTTTGTTACCCCGGCAAGGGCGACGGCGCCGATCTGCCGCCGCGACCGGAATGTGCGCCGTTGTGGCATGAACGTGCCTTGGGCTTTCTTTCGTCGCGCAAGCTGACACTGCTTGTCGGCATTCATGCTCAAGCCTACTATTTGAAAGACAGCAACTTTTCGAACATGACAGAGACCGTCAGAGCCTTCAGCAGGTTTGGCCCAGGGATTTTTCCGTTGCCGCACCCAAGTTGGCGCAGTTCAGGTTGGATGAAGCGCAATCCATGGTTTGAAGCCGAAACGCTTCCTGTGCTGCGCAAAAGCATCGGAGCGGCATTGTCAAAATAATTTGAAGCGTGGAAGTAAAGTCAAGCCCCCCTAATTACGGTGATGTGGTGGACGGCGCTCGCTTGCGGCATCTGATGTGCCAATATGGCGAATTACGGTGACACCGCATTTTATTTCTTGTAATTACGGTGACACCGCATTTTATTTTTTTAATTACGCGAATTACGGTGACACTGCATTTTATTTCTTGTAATTACAATTACAATTACGATGACACTGCATTTTATTTCTTGAACAATACAGTCACATTGGGTGAAATTTCTGTCATCGTTCAGGTTCATTTATGTTGCATGATGTTGCGCGGTGAATTGTTGCGTGGACAAAATATCGCCGAACTCTTTCATCCCCCACGTCGTTTTCATGATCGGCTCAAAACTGTTGTGGGAGGACTTTGGAAGCGTTGGCGCAATTCCGGAGTATGCCTTCATATGGCATCATGACCGCGCGGTGTCAAGTGTTATTTTCCTATTGTGGAAAAAATACCAACGGAGCATTGAATGTCAACTTTGCAGCAGCGTCGGCACCTCTGGTATCACGCCACGGCGCGGCTCAAGGCGCATTGGCTCCAGAGGTTGGACAGTGCGCCCGCTAATTTTGCGATGTCGTCGTCAGAGTGAAATGGCGACGGCGTGATGCGCAGGCGTTCTGTGCCTTTGGGCACGGTTGGATAATTGATGGGTTGAATATAAATACCGTAATCTTCCATCAGAATATCGCTGATCATTTTACATTTGGCGGCATTGCCGACCATCACCGGCACGATGTGGCTATCATTGTCCATCACTGGAATGCCAATGGATTTTAGGGCTTTGCGGGTTTTGGCCACCGCTATTTGCTGTAACCGGCGTTCGACATTGCTCTGTTTCAAATGGGCCACGGCGGTGCGGGCGCCTGCGGCGATGGCTGGTGGCAGAGCGGTCGTAAAAATGAAGCCGGAGGCAAAACTTCGGATGTAGTCACAGATTTCCTGCGACGCCGCGACATAGCCGCCGACCACGCCAAAGGCCTTGCCCAAGGTGGCTTCAATCACAGTGATGCGATCCATGAGGCCTTCGCGTTCTGCAATGCCGCCACCGCGCGGGCCATACATGCCCACGGCGTGCACCTCGTCGAGATAGGTCATTGCGCCATATTTATCGGCGAGATCACAGATGCCTTTGATATTGCCGATATCGCCGTCCATGGAATAGATCGATTCAAAGGCGATAAGTTTCGGGCGCGCCGGTGCGATTGTTTTGAGGTGGCGTTCCAGATCATGGAGATCATTGTGCTTGAAGATGATGCGTTCAGCTTTGCTGTGGCGAATGCCTTCAATCATGGAGGCGTGATTGCCGGAGTCGGATAAGACCACGCAGTTGGGCATGCCTCCTGCGAGCGTGCTCAAAGCCGCCCAGTTTGAAACATAGCCTGATGTAAACAGCAAGGCCTGTTCTTTGCCATGGAGATCGGCCAGTTCCTGCTCCAGCAACACATGCTCGTGACTGGTACCTGAGATATTGCGTGTGCCGCCAGCGCCTGTGCCGTAGGCTCGTATGGCCTCACAGGTTGCTTCGATGACTTTAGGATGTTGGCTCATGCCGAGATAATCATTGGCGCACCAAATTGTCACATCTTTCGTCGTGCCATGTTTGTGGCGGCGGGCTTTGGGAAAATCACCAGCTTTGCGTTCCAATTCCGCAAACACGCGGTAGCGTCCTTCCTGGTGCAATTGTTCCAACTGGCTTTTGAAAAAGTCCTGATGGTCAAAAACGGACGAAGTCATGTTACGATCCTGCGGTGGTTTTCGGGCTGCCTGCATTGCCCAATATAACACAAAGAAATCAAGCCGCCCAATTGCCGCAAGGGGCTAGGGTGGGTCTGGCGCGGGGTGTGAAGTAACCTCACTTCGGCTGTACCGACAGAGCATATCAATCGGTTTCACATTTGCTTTGGCGCAGGAAAACAGATCGTGTATTTGCTCGTGGCATGTACGCATTCTTCATCTTTGGGCTCGCCGCCGTTACCGAAATTGCAGGCTGTTTCGCCTTTTGGGCCTGGATGAATCATGGCAAATCGCCACTTTGGCTTATTCCTGGTATTGCCTTGCTCATTGCTTTTGCATGGATTTTGACTTGGGCACCGACTGAAAACGCGGGCCGCGCTTATGCCATTTATGGCGGCATTTACATCGCCGCCAGCATTGCCTGGCTTTGGGCCGTGGACGGCATTCGACCTGACCGATGGGACGTCATCGGTTCGTGCGTATGCATTGTGGGTGCTGCTATCATTTTGTGGGGCCCACGGACGGCTTAGGGGCAATGCCTGTCATTAAATCGTTACATGACATGTTTGTAAATCCAGACGTATGAAAAACGGTTCCGCCATTGCTTTCCTGTCTGCTCTTGCCAAGACGGTTACCGTTGGCTTCTGTAGTCTAACGAACTCCCTGCATCAATGAGTGGCAGGGGCATTTGCTACGACAACGCCATGGTCGAGACCGTCTTTAAAACCATCAAGACCGAACTGATCTGGAGAGCAAGCTATGAAACAAGATCACAAGCCACATTGGCACTTCGCCATTCCATCGACGGCTTCTGTAACCCAAGTCGAAGACATTCAGCATTGGGCTATCAATCGCACATCACATTCGATGCAAAAACGGCTGAGGTGAACTCAATGGCAGAAAGTCCCCCCACTTTTTCCGGGTAAGTCCACTGGTATCATCGAAATGATAATTGAAAACATTGAGAATAATGGTGCGCGGTACAGGGATCGAACCTGTGACCCCTACCATGTCAAGGTAGTGCTCTACCGCTGAGCTAACCGCGCACTGATTATTTTCAAGCGCTTACCGCAACGCCGAAGAACGGTCAAGCATGAACAAGGACAGAACAGACCCTCGTTTTCCGCCACGTTCCGCCACACTCCGCCATATCTGAAGTTTGATGGAGTTGAGAAACGGAAATGAAAATGTGACAATCCGAAAAGTGTGTTG
>JAYUQS010000104.1:0-12627 GCA_043756645.1 Hyphomicrobiales bacterium
CAATTTCGGTGACACTTTGGTGGCCGAACGAATGGCCAAGCCGTCATACTGATGAATGACAGCCATCAGCGCGTCTTTGTCTTTGCCAAGGTCTGGCAAGTAATCAACCTCAACGCCGCGGTCGCGGAAAATCTGCACGGCAGTTTCAGAAAGTTTGTCAGAAACGAGAACACGAATGGTCATGGGAATGATCCTCTAAATTTACCCCCTCCCCCTTGTGGGGAGGGTTGGGGTGGGGGTCGGGAAAGTGTTTGAAGTTTAAAAGAAAATTGGTGGTGGCCGTCTGAGCGACCCCCACCCTGGCCCTCCCCACAAGGGGGAGGGAAATATTGTTTCAGCTTTGTTTCGCCTGTGCATAAGCCCAGTCAAGCCACGGCATGAGTTTTTCAACATCAGCCGTTTCGACTGTAGCACCACACCAAATGCGAAGACCCGGAGGTGCGTCGCGGTAGCTGCCGATGTCGAAGGCGGCACCCTCTTTTTCCAACAGCTTGACCATTTTCTTTGGCGTTTCGGCTGAACCATCCAGCGTCAAACACACGGACGTGTTGGAACGCTGCGCTGGCACTTTTGCAAGATGATGGGCAAAATCCCGTGATGAAATCCAACGGTCAATCACAGCGGCGTTTGCATCAGCCCGTGCTCGCAAACCTTTAAGCCCACCCACCTTTTGCGCCCATTCCAGAGCCAACACATAATCTTCAACGCAGAGCATCGAAGGCGTGTTGATGGTCTCGCCTTCAAAAATACCGTCAATCAATTTACCACCCGATGTGAGACGGAAAATTTTTGGCATCGGCCATGGTGGCGAATAGCTTTCGAGACGCGCAACGGCACGTGGGGAAAGAATGAGCACGCCATGTGCCCCCTCGCCGCCCAATACTTTTTGCCACGAGAACGTGACAACATCGAGCTTGGAGAAATCCATGTCCTGCGCAAAAGCCGAAGAAGTGGCGTCACAAATGGTGAGGCCTTCACGATCCGCTGGAATCCAATCGGCGTTTTCAACGCGCACGCCTGATGTGGTGCCATTCCAGGTGAAAATCACGTCGCGTGAAAAATCAGCTTGGGCGACATCCGGCAAGTCGCCGTATCCAGCGATGAATTTGCGAATATCCGGCAGCTTTAACTGCTTCACAGCATCCGACACCCAGCCTTCTCCGAAGCTTTCCCAGGCGAAAATATCAAGACCGCGCGGGCCCAACAGCGACCACATCGCCATTTCAACTGCACCCGTATCAGATGCTGGAACAATGCCGATTTTATAGTCAGCCGGAACTTGTAAAACCTCACGGGTCAGATCAATGGCGCGTTTCAAACGCACTTTGCCTTCGCCCGAACGATGCGAACGACCTGTCAAAGCATTGTCGAGAAGAGACGCGTTCCAACCTGGGAACTTGGCGCAAGGGCCAGACGAAAACTGTGCGTTAGCCGGGCGCACCGCCGGTTTGAGATCTGTCATGTTTTGCTCCATCCTTACAGATGGGTAGACTCTCGGTGGGGAGAGCTAGCCCGAGGTCGCTATTGGCTGAAACCCCGTCGCATGGCAAGTTGTTTGTGGGAATATAAAAAACGCGCCCTTAACTTTCGTCAAAGGCGCGTCTTAGAGAAGGCCACGCGCGATTGCGGGCCTGATCAGTATTGAGTTTAGAACTTCACACGCAGACCAACCGTGGCTTGATGTTCCATAGTATCAGCACCGGAAGTCATGATGTCACGGAAGCGATAGCCCACATCAACCGCGAGGTTGTTGGTCAAATCAACTGCAACACCGGTGGCCAAGCCAAGCGCAATGCCGTCTTTGTCGGTAGCCGTACCTGAACCATTGACCCAACCATAACCAACGCCGGCACCCACGTAAGGTGTGAACATCGTGTCATTGGCCCAGTCGATATAGGCATTGCCCAACAACGTGGTTGTGGAAATTTCTGCACCGGGCGCCACTTTATAGTCACCGGTAAAATCAGCCGTCATGTCCATGCGGAACATGTCGTTGAACTGATAGCCAATACCGCCACCAAGCACATGAGCATTGTCATCCGTGCCGCCACTCCACTCAAGGAAAGACCAACCCACATCACCACGCACATAAAGACCCATCGCTGATGTTTCTACTTCAGACGGAACATCTGGAGCAATATCTGCTGCTTGTGCAGACATTGACATTGGCACAGCAAAGACACCCGCTAACAAAATTGTTTTCAAATATGACATGACGCAAACCTCACTTCATTAATTCATTTTCCCGCTCGGGGATGAGAACGTTATGAAGGTCAGATTTGTTCCCGCGCGGGCCGGAAAAGGGCAGCAATGTGTCAGGTTCAAGAAGTGTCTTTTGCGCAACAGTGTTTTGTATGGGAAGGAAGCAGTGTGTTAGCTGGCGTTAAGCATGATGGGATGAGATGGGAACGAGGTCCCTCATCCGCCCTATCGGGCACCTTCTCCCGCGCAAAAAGCGGGAGAAGGCAATTGCTGTCTGCCTTCTCCCGTTCCTTCTAACGGGAGAAGGTCCCGAAGGGGGATGAGGGAGTATTAAAAACTATGCCGCCGATTTCGCAATCACACCACACAGCTCATCGACGATTTCATTCACCATGCTCGCATCATCCCCCTCCGCCATCACGCGAATCAATGGTTCTGTGCCTGATGGGCGGATGACCAAACGGCCTTGATTGCCCAAGCGCTTTTCAGCATCGGCAATTGACGCCATCACCTTTTTATCTTCGAGCGGCTTTCCATCGTCAAAGCGCACATTCTTCAACACCTGCGGCACAGGTTCAAACAAATTGCACACTTCGCTGACCGGTTTTCCTTGCCGCACAACTTCTGACAACACTTGCAGTGCTGCAAGCAAGCCATCGCCAGTTGTCGCGTAATCCGACATCACGATATGGCCGGACTGTTCGCCGCCCACATTGAAACCATGCGCGCGCATATGTTCAACCACATAGCGGTCACCGACTTTGGTGCGGGCCAAGCTGAGGCCCTGCGACTGTATGAAGCGTTCAAGTCCAAGGTTCGACATGATGGTTGAAACCAATCCGCCACCTTTCAATTCACCGCGCTGTGCCCAGCTGGTGGCGATCAAAGCCATGATCTGATCGCCATCAATCACAGTGCCTTTTTCATCGCAAATGACCACACGATCGGCATCACCATCAAGCGCAATGCCGATGTCGGCACGTACTTCGCGCACCCGTTCACACATGGCCTCGGGTGCGGTGGAACCTACTTTGTCATTGATGTTGGTGCCGTTGGGTTCATCGCCAATTACCACGATGTCTGCACCCAACTCCCACAACGCAGTATTGGCGGTTTTGTAGGCCGCACCATGGGCTGTATCAATAACGATGCGCAATCCATCGAGATTGCTTTCACCGGGATAGGTGCGTTTGGCAAATTCAATGTAACGCGCACCAGCGTCGTCAATGCGTTTTGCACGGCCAATGTCAGTGGCAGAAGCGAGTAAGTCCTTTGACGGTGTATCAATCAGCGCTTCGATTTTTAATTCTTGTTCGTCCGAAAGCTTGTAACCATCGGGTCCGAAAATCTTAATGCCATTGTCGGGAAATGGATTGTGCGAGGCGGAAATCATGATGCCGATATCGGCCCGCATGGAGCGCGTCAACATTGCAACGGCAGGTGTTGGCACTGGACCCAATAGAAACACGTCCATACCCGACGCCAGTAAACCAGCCGTCAAAGCCTGCTCAATCATATAGCCAGAAAGGCGTGTATCTTTGCCAATGACCACACGGTGACGGTGGCCACCACGGCGGTGCAATTGCCCCGCCGCCATACCGATTCGCATCACCACATCGGGTGTCATGCTGCCCGCATTGGCGCGTCCGCGCACACCATCAGTACCAAAATATTTGCGTGTCATGAAAAATCCCAATTATCCCACAGTCCCAAACTGGTAATAGCACAGATCAAAAGTCCACTGAATCAGGATCGCAAGACGCAGTAAACATTTTTAAACTTTGAACAGTGGCCGCCACATCATGCACCCGCAAAATGTGGACACCTTGCTGAGCTGCCTGTAACGCGCCACCAACCGAACCGTTAACACGCTCTGCTGCTAATTTCTCACCTGTAACAGCGCCAACAAAACCTTTGCGGGACAAACCCATCAAAATCGGAACGCCGAGCCCATGGAAAAGCGAAAGCCCCGCCATGAGTTCTAAATTCTGTTTGAAGGATTTGCCAAATCCAATACCAGGGTCAACGCAAATATTTTCGCGGGCAATGCCAGCTGCTTGAGCTTTTACGACACTTGCCTCCAAGCCGTCGTAAACATCCAACAGCACATCATCATAACGCGGGTTAAGCTGCATGGTTTTAGGCTCACCCTGCGCATGCATGAGAATGACCGGCGCTTTGGCTTTGGCAACTGTGGCAGCACTGGCTTCGTCGTACCCAAGCGCTGACACGTCATTGATGATCTTGGCTCCCGCTTTGAGAGCTGCCTCCATAACAGGCGCTTTGCGGGTATCAGCAGAGACAATCAGTGATGTAGACAATCCCGCGATCACGCCTTCCACGCGGGCAATTTCATCTTCTATGGAAACTGTTTCTGATCCCGGCCTTGTGGACTCGCCACCCACGTCTAGAATTACGGCACCTTCACGGACCAGTTTGAGGCCATGGGCAACGCCCGCCTCGATATTCGCAAGGCGTCCTCCGTCAGAAAACGAGTCCGGCGTCACATTCAAAATGCCCATAACCTGAGTAGCGTTCATGGCAACGCCGCCGAAAGCTGGTCTGTCAGATGTGATGTTTTGAATGTCTTCGAGGTCTGAAAGATCAGCGAAACTTTCAATCATACGCTCAACGCCGCGCTGAATGACTTCGATATGGGTAAAACCAATATGCGCCATACCACCCAAGGCCCCGGCCTTGCCTTGCGCGATGAGGTCCCGCGCATCGCGACCAAAGACCAGTGAGAGGGGGCGGAAATAGGTTTTCATGGCGGTTATACATTCCCTCATCCGCCCTACGGGCACCTTCTCCCGTTAAAAGTAACGGGAGAAGGCAGTTTGATATCAGCCTTCTCCCGCTTTTCGCGCGGGAGAAGGTGCCCGCAGGGCGGATGAGGGCGTTGCGTTCCTCAAGTCGTCTGTGGTTCCAGGCCCGCCCGACCGCGCTTGGATCCTGCACGCGGCACTGAAGGCGTACCTTTGTCGGATTTCTTTTCTGGTTTGTCGTCACGGTTCAAGGTTTCGCCACGCACCAGTTTTGCCACATCTTCACCCGACAAGGTTTCATATTCGAGCAAGGCTTTGGCAATGGTGTGCAAATCATCACGCTTCTTTTTCAGCAATGATTTTGCCGTGGCTTCACCGGCAGCCACCAAACGACGCACTTCTTCGTCGATGATCTGCGCTGTACTTTCAGACACGTTTTTACTTTGCGTCACACTGTGACCCAGGAACACTTCCTGTTCATTGGCCGAATAACGCACACGTCCAAGCTTTTCAGACATACCCCATTCGGTCACCATGGCGCGGCCCAATTGGGTGGCCATTTGAATGTCGCCCATGGCACCATTGGTCACGTTCTTTTCGCCACCCAGAATGAGTTCAGCTTCACGTCCACCAAACAATACGGCCATACGGGCTTCACACCATTCACGTGTGCGCGAATGACGATCCCCATCCGGCAAGTTCATGGTCACACCCAAAGCGCGGCCACGCGGAATAATCGTGACCTTGTGCAAGGGGTCATACTTCACGTTGATGCCAACCAGCGCATGTCCGGCTTCATGATATGCCGTGTTGCGGCGCTCGTCTTCAGACATCACCAAGGAACGGCGTTCAGCCCCCATCATGACCTTGTCTTTGGCATCTTCAAATTCAGCTTGCGTGATGATGCGCTTGTTGCGGCGTGCGGCAAGCAGTGCCGCTTCGTTACACAAGTTCGCCAAGTCAGCGCCAGAAAATCCGGGCGTGCCACGGGCAATCACCTTGGGCTCAATATCTGGCGCCAAGGGCTTGTCCTTCATGTGGACTTTGAGAATTTGCTCGCGGCCCTTCACGTCAGGATTGCCAACAGTGATCTGGCGGTCAAAACGACCTGGGCGTAAGAGTGCTGGATCCAACACGTCAGGACGGTTGGTGGCCGCAATGATGATGACGCCTTCATTGGCTTCAAAACCATCCATTTCAACCAGCAACTGATTCAGCGTTTGCTCACGCTCATCATTACCGCCGCCAAGGCCAGCACCACGGTGGCGACCAACAGCGTCAATTTCGTCAATGAACACGATGCATGGAGCGCTTTTCTTAGCCTGCTCAAACATGTCTCGCACACGCGATGCGCCAACGCCGACAAACATTTCCACAAAGTCAGAACCGGAGATCGTGAAGAACGGCACATTGGCTTCGCCAGCAATGGCGCGGGCCAATAAGGTTTTACCAGTACCCGGAGGACCAACCAACAAGGCACCACGTGGAATTTTGCCGCCGAGACGTTGGAATTTGTGCGGGTCTTTCAGGAAGTCGACAATTTCTACAACGTCGTCCTTGGCTTCATCAACACCTGCGACATCAGCAAATGTGACTTTGCCTTGCTTTTCCGTCAACAGCTTGGCGCGTGATTTACCAAAGCCCATGGCCTTGCCGGCCCCGCCTTGCATTTGTCGCATGACAAAAAACCACACGCCGACGATCAACAACATTGGCAGCCAGTAAATCAGCATGGTTTGCAGGAAGGAATCCGAGGCAGGTGCCTGATATTCGAAGTTAATGCCTTTTGAGCGGAATAGCTTCTGATCGTCTTCAGACGGAATACCAACTGTGGTTATGGTTTTGCCGCCAGCAAGATCAGCGTTAATCTGGCCGGTGCCTACAGAATAGGTGAAGTTTTTGACGCTGCCATTATTGACCTCTTTCAAAAACTCAGAATAAGGAATTTCATTGCTGGCCGTGCGCAGCATGCTTTGGCCCTGAAACAGGCTGAACAGTGCAAACAACAACAAGCTAATGACAATCCAAACAGCAAAACCACGAAATTGATTCACGTCTAACCTCTTAAATTCTGGCTGCGAGGCAACCAAGGACCATCCGCTTCCGGATTGTAACTAACATAAGGACGCCAGCAAACAATTCCAAGAAACTTTCAAATATTCATACGAAACTACAAGATGAATCGTTCACAAAGCGTGGCTAAAATATCATTTCGGCCCGATTTTACACCTGAAATCAGCTGCCCACTTGATATTTTGACCACTGGCAAGGCCGAAAACGCCAAAGCAGGTACATCTTTTGGGCGTTTCAATTGCGGCGGCAGGCCCATGGCACCCACACAAGCGCCTTCAGGAGCCGTTATCAAGAATCGGCCATCAAAAATAACGCAGCCCTCAGGCCCCACAGGCTGAAATCGGCCACTGATACGGGCAGGTTCGCGCATCACTTCAATCACGTGGCGTCTGGCGCTGATGATTGCGCCATTGGCACTGCGGCGGCTTTCACGCCCGTCGGCAATCCATGTGCAAACCGCATCAACGACTGCCTTTTCTGGCCTTTGCAGATCACCGGCAGCACTCAAAGCCCAACTCACAATATCAACTTGAAGTGAATGCGCTGCATGAGCAAATATATGGCGCGGAAATCGAACAACCGCATAGTCATCTACAACGGCAAACTCCTGTCGCCATTGCCTCAACGCATCATCAGCTTCGCGCACCCGTTGTTGCGCTGTTTCAGCGAGAGCCGTGAGATGAGGAATATCTGAAGTTTTCAATTCGCCGCGAACCCTCACCCGTTCAAATTTGGGATTGCTGTTGCTGGGATCTTCAAGCCAGCCCTGCCCCACACTTAAAAGATAATCGCGTAAATCGTGCCGCCGCGCACTGAGCAATGGCCGGAACAATTTGACACCACGCCATTCATTTTCCGGCCAGATCGCAGCAAGGCTGCGGTCAGTTGCGGTGCGTTGTTGACGCATCAGAACTGTTTCAGCCTGATCTTCTGCTGTATGCGCCGTCATCAAAACCGGAACTGAATTTTCGCGGCACCAGTTCGTCATCGCATCATATCGTGCAGACCGCGCTTTGGCTTGAATGCCTGTGTCGGGTTTGGTGCCTGTCCATTGCAATACGACATGCTCAACACCAATTGCCTTGCACCAAGTAGCCACTTGCAATGCCTCATCAGCACTTTCGTCTCGTAAACCATGATCTACAGTCAAGGCGAAAACGTGAGATGGTCCATTGGGCTGCTTTCGCCACATCTCAGCAAGCCACAGCAATGCCATGGAATCAGAGCCGCCAGAAACAGCAACGGCCACACGAGAGAAACCCGTGAGGCCGTTTAAAATGCCAGTTAAGGCTTGGAGCGGCTTAGCAACCAGCACGCTTCAATTCAGCTTGCGCGCGCTTCTTGGCTTCAACAGCACGTGGAAATTCGGTTGAAACGGATGACAATGCCGCGCAGGCTTGGTCACGTTGATCAAGCTTGCGCAACGAAAGACCGAGCTTCAACAAGCTGTCAGGGGCACGGCGGCTTTTAGGGTAATTTTTATAGCCTTGGAGGAAGTTGCGGGCTGCTTCCTGATAATTTGCCTGCGCATAAAATGTTTCGCCCAATTGATATTGCGCACTGCCAGCCAAACTATGCTCAGGATGTTTTTCAAGGAACTGACGGAAACCGGCTTCTGCCTCGCCAAACTGGCGACGCAACAACATTTCATAATGCTTTTCATACAAAGCCTCTGGCGTATCAACCGCAGGCGTCAACGATACGTTTTCAACGCCATCATCAAGTGCGCCATCAATCACCGCATTTTGTGCAGGTTGTGTTGCAACCGCAACATCTTGTTCAGTACCCGGCACCAAAACCTCGCCGCCGTCGCCAGCGGAATTATCTTGACCCGATGCCAAATTGCCCGGAGCCGGTGCCAATTCTTGTGTTTCAATCGGCTCATCACTCAAAACAATGGCTTGTTTTTTAGGCTTTGCCACGGCAGCGGCTGGCGCATCCTCGATTGTCTCAACACCTTCAGCGGGCTGAAGATCAGTCAATTTTTTTAAATTAGGTGCCGGTTGTTGAAGGGCACCCTGCTGGCCAGTGGCCAATTGCTTTTGCAGCTGCTGAATGGAGAAATTCAATTCTTCCATTTGGCCTGTCAGATCACGTAAGCGATTCTCAATGTTGAGAATACGCGTGGCAATATCCTGCGCCGACACTGGCATCGCAGCGAAGGTCAACAGCAGACCAGCAAACACACTTGATTTGAAATTTGAGTACAACATGGCAAAAATCCCGTAGGAGACGTCTTCAATGTGATTATGTCTGCAAAAGACGGAGAAATTGCGGCTCAATCGCGACGCCGCAAAGACGCTTGAGGGCCTGTTGCACATGCGCCACAGGCCCTCAAACAAAATCAGTTGGTGCCGCCGGTGATCACAGTCACGCCACGGCGGTTTTGTGACCAGCATTCCTCAGCATCACAAAGCTGTGCTGGCTTTTCCTTGCCGAAAGCGATTGAAGCAACACGATTGCCCTTTACACCCTGGCTGATCAGATAGTTTCTCGTATTCGTCGCGCGTTTTTTAGACAATCCAATATTGTACTCGCGTGTGCCGCGTTCGTCCGCATGACCTTCAACTTGAATGATCACATCAGGATATTGCTGCAACCACTCAGCTTGGCGCGACAGAATCTCGCGTCCCTCAGATGTCAGATCAGTCTGATCAACGAGAAAGTAGACCCGGTCGCCGACATTGGTTTGAAAATCAGCTTGACTGCCTGGAGCCGCACTGCCCGCACCTGAATCAAGGCCCGAGCCGCCACCATCAGCACCAAGGCCTGCATCAAGATCCGGTTTTGCTTTTTTAGAACAGGCCGCGAGGGCCAAAAAACAGCTCATCAGGGCCGCCGTCCTGAAACCTGCTGAACGTGTCATCATCAATCCTACTCCTTCAATCAGCCCTGCACCCCGCCCCACTCAGGCTAGGAATACGATTCGCGCTGCATTCATTTCCGCGTTACACAAAATGCCCCCGCACGCAAGCGCAGGGGCTGTTTTCACACTATTGTGTGGCGCAAAACGCCATCAAAGCAATTAGCTCGTGCGCGCGCCGGACGTGATAACCGTCACAGCACGGCGATTTTGTGACCAACATTCCTCGGCATCACACAATTGTGCCGGTTTTTCCTTGCCATAGGCAATGGAAGCCACACGCTTTGCCGAAATACCCTGCGAAATCAAGAAATTGCGCACATTCGTGGCGCGGCGGGCCGAAAGCGAAATATTATACTCACGCGTACCCCGCTCATCCGCATGGCCTTCGATTTGGATGGAAACGTCAGAATATTCCTTCAACCAAGCCGCTTGTTTGAGCAAAGTCGCTTTGCTTTCGTCGTTCAAAGCCGTCTGGTCATTGGCGAAAAACACGCGGTCGCCAATGTTGGCGGCAAAGTCTTCTTCAGATCCCGGAACTTGTGCGGCCGAACCGGCAAGCTGTGAATTGGCATCCAAACTATTTGCACTCAGACCTTCAGCGCCCGAATCTAACGTTGCAGATTTTTTAGAACAAGCGGCCAGCGACAACGCCAAGCCAAGGGCCAGAACCAGTTTGAAACCGGACGATTGAGTATTCATCATGAGACGATCCACCTTAAATAAAGCAACAGCCCCCCAAGGCCCCGCCAACGCAAATTACGAAGAATTTTAACCTCGCCGTTGAGAATTCGTTTGCCGTAATGATGTTAAGATCGGATTGGGAAAAGTGGTTAAGCGGCGGTTAAATTGCATGAGTTCTCACATTTTCGCACGCTCCTGAAGACCCACCTTGTAAATAAACTTAAAATAAAGAAAATGCTGATCTGCTGTCATCAGGCAAAACGGCGGCACCATGGACCAGATTCTAGCCCTAATCATCTATACACTGTTCGCAGTTATCTTACCAATCGCACTGGCGCGCCTGATTGTCCGGGCGGACTGGAAAGTGATCAGGAATGCCTGCATTGTGTGGTACGGTTTGCTGTTTCTCGGCTTTGCTGGCTTCAAGAGTGCGGAGCATTTCGGATGGGTGCTCATTTTCGCGATGTTCTTTTCGATACCGGCAGTGCCCCTGATTTCACTTATTCTGAAACTCTGGAGGCGGCTTGGAAAAACACCGTCACCGCCAACAACCACCAGCACCACCCGCCCTTGGTGGACACGATTTCCCTTGGCTCGGATGTCGCCTGCACAATGGGCGGTGACCGGCCTTCTCCTCATCGGGGGCATAGTATTTGTGTCTTGGCAGGACCAGCAGGACATCAACACCCGCACTGATGTTTTGAGGACATTTTTTGCGCTTCCTGCCGACACTCAGTTCACAGATGTCAACCGGATCAGAAAATCCGCAGCAACAAATCCCCGAATTGAAGCAATCACTGAGTTTACAGGGCCGCAATGGGATGCTTATTTGAAGCTAGCCGACCAAACACCCCCTTGGCCGCTGAAAAATGTGGTTCTTGAGGGCAAGCCGTTGGACCTTGCTGCTGCCGGAAATCTCACGTGGCGGGTACCGCTCTTGCCCGACATGGTGGGAGATCGAAGTGTCAGATGGTCAAAACTCTCCAAGGAGCGGGTATCGTCTATCCGCCAGGGACGGTGGCTTTGCATGGCGCTTCGGTTCAAGCCTTGGAACGAGCGCGGTGAGGGCGACTCATCTACACTCCCTGAATATGCCGCGCTCGACTGCTCTTCAATAAAGCCGATGGAGAAAGTGTCCAAACTTGTCATCGGCGTTCTCGATCTCGACAACAGAACGCTTTACATGGTGATGAACTGATGGCGAACTTGCTTCGTCGGCTCGTTGTTGCACTGGCGGCCCACGCTTTTTTCGTGATCATCGGCACTGTTCTGCTGGTGGTCGCCAGTATCATCGCAAAAATACAAACGGTAAACGTGCTTTCTGCAGTGCTGGTTAGTATCTTTGTTTTGATCCCGTGGATCATCATCATAATCGTCCCGGTGACAGTGCCTTCAACCGTTTGCAGCTTTCTCATTTATTTGATCGGCGGCTTCTTTCACGAAAGAATCGCATTGGCGGTTGCGATCATCGTCGGCGCTGCAGTCATGTTCGTAGCGTTGGGCGGCAGCTATCCTGCAGATATGAAGTTTCCGTTCTCGACAACTTGGAAAATCGCCCTCACGGCAATCTACATCATGTGCTGGATTGCTATCCGCAGGATATTGCCAAAATTCATTTAACCGGAAACATCGGATAGACTATGCATCGCAACTTTCTTCAGTCCATGTTCAGGCGCCCGCCCCGTGAAAAAGTCAGCGCATCGGGAACATCCTTTTTCATTTTACTGGTGGCTTGCGCCATCGGTTTTTTAGTGTGGTGGTATGACAGGGTCAACACCGTGCGCTGGGACCTGTTGCAAACACTTCTTGACCTTCCGGCAGACATTGAACGCAGTCGTTTCACTCCAAAACGCGTCGACAAATCATTCGAGGCCCTGCGACCTGGCACGGCTGAAGCCACGTTCTCGGACGCGCAACTACGTGATTTCCTCGAAACGCGCGACACTAGAGCATCATGCTTTTAATCTGACGCATATCCAGCTTCCCTGAAGTAGTTCCAGCACTCCTCTGGACTATATAGTTTGCAGATATCCCCGATCG
>JAYUQS010000105.1:0-12518 GCA_043756645.1 Hyphomicrobiales bacterium
TCCATCAAACCGCGATTGGCTTTTTCGAATTTGAAATTTGCCCCGCTCATGCCTTGGCCCGCCGCAATTGATTGAGGACAACATAGTTGAAGAACGACGAGCAGATGATCACCGTCATGATCAGCAAAAGATAGGCCACTGCCGCTGACGATCCATAATCATTGGCGCGCCACACAAAGAACGAATGCAGCGACATCGATTCGGTTGCAATGCCGGGGCCGCCGGAGGTCATGATATTGGGGAGATCGACAATTTTAAAGCCTTCGATCATGCGGATCAAAAACACTGTTGCGGCCACTGGCACAATTTGCGGCCAAGTGATTTCGCGGAAAATTTGCACGCTTGATGCGCCATCAACTTGTGCTGCTTCAACATGGTCCCGCGGCACATTTTCAAGTGCTGCCAACATGCAAATGAAAATAAAGGGAATCCACTGCCATGAGTCACCCACAATGATAAACCAGCGCGCCGCCCATGCGTCTGTTGACCAAGCCCAATCCTGCCAACCCATCCAATCCCAAAACGGTTGGAACGGGCCTTTGGTAATATCGAGGATCATTTTAAAAGCATAGCCAACGCCCAATGGCGTGATCATCAAAGGAATAAAAAAAATCACACGGAAGAAATTTTTAAACGCAATAGGCTGCGAACATAAGAACGCGAGGCCAGTGCCAATGATGAATTGCAGGCCGCAACCCACAATCACGTAAAACAATGTTGTGAGCAGGGTGCCCCATTGATTGCCGGATAACAGTGTTGCACCCAGTAAAAATGCGATGAAAACGACGGTACTGGCGGAAATCAAACGCCCGATCATGCCGACCCACGAGGCACCATTTGAATAAGAGCGATATAGCCAGAACAAAGCAGCAGCGATAGTCACTGCGGTCAGCAACCAGCCTGTGACGCTGAGTTCGGTGATGCGGCCCAAAAAGTGGATCTGTTCATTGCCGACAAATTGTTTCTTAAAATTGTCGAATCCGACAAAGCGGAAGCGCAAGCCATCGGCAGAAAATTTCACACGGCTGACGGCAAAAACGATGGAATAGAATGTCGGAAAGATTGCAAAAATCAGAATCAGTGTGACAGCGGGCGCAATGAAAAACGTGCGCGAATGGCGATCCATCCACTCACCCCAGGTCTCTGTATATGTCACATCGGTTGTCACGCGTTCCCCGGCATTTGTGCAAATTTCCCTCATCCGCCCTTCGGGCACCTTCTCCCGTTAGAAGAAACGGGAGAAGGCTAAGCTATTGCCTTCTCCTGCATTTTGAGCGGGAGAAGGTGCCCGAAGGGCGGATGAGAGACTTCAAAAAGAAACGGGGCCGAACGCATGTCCAGCCCCGCATTGAGGTTCAAATATCAGCCACCGGTGCCGAGGGCCAAGGCTTGTGCCTTGATTTGGGCGTCACGACCGAAGTCTTCCGTGATTTCTTCCCAGCCAGCTTCGATGTTCTTCAAAGCTTCTTCAACGGTGATTTCGTTCGCGAGGTAGCGGGCGAGTTCACGATCGAGAACCACTGACGAATAACCATTCGCACCAGGGATCTTGAAGTCCGAAGCCATGTTCGGGTTGGCCAAAGCGCCATTGATGGCGTCGAGGTAGTTCTTGGCAGCTTCCGGTGAGAAGCCAGCCTTCACCCATCCATCAACGCTGGTGAGCTGCGAGGTGCGATAGGCGTTGTAGCCTGTCCAACCCAAGGTCACGTCCACGTTCGATTGAGCAGCTTGGTTCATGTATGACAGGAAGTCATAGGAAGCCTGCTTTTTCTTGTCGTCAAGCTTGGCATTCACCGCACCAGCCCAGCCGCCGAAGGCTGCGAATGGGGCATAGTTGATGCCGTCGATTGAATGTGGCGCGTTTTCTTTGGTGACTGGAACAAGCTTGCCAGTGGCACGGTCCAGCACTTCTTTTGTGCCGAGAGCCGAGATGGCATAGAGCTTGTCTTTGATGGCAGTCGCATCTTTTTCAATCGACATTGGGCCTGGATCGCCCCACTCGATGAGCAAGCCGCAACGACCAGCTTTGAACAGGTTACGGGTATCACCGATGTCCATGTTCAGTTCTTCAGCCGGGCCATATTTTCCGGTTTCTTTGTAAACTTCGAATGCCTTTTTCCAAGCATCGTTGTTGATCACTGGCTTCATGGTTGCGCCATCAAAGTGGAAGCCTTGGGCGGTGCCCATGGTTTGCACGAATGCTGCAGCAACTGTTTGAATGGCGAAATACGACTGGGCGTTACGCTTTTTGAAAATGCATGAGCCGTAGTCGGCAACGCCGTCGCCGTTCATATCTTTGTTGTGGATTGCAGCTGCGGCAGCGATGTATTCATCCCATGTCTTCGGCGGCGCAACACCAGCAGCTTCCAACACATCCTTGCGATAGTAAATCATCTGGAAGTCGCCATCGACCATCAGAACCTTGGTTTTGCCACCAATCTTTTGACCAAATTCACGGAAGTAACCCGCAACGTCAGCCAAGTCGATCTTGGTGTCTTTGGCAACATAGGGATCAAGGTCTGTCAGCAAACCAGCGGCATCAAGTTCCACAGCCCAACCAGCGGCGAACACGCCAACATCGATTGAGTTGGTGCCTGTTGTCCAGTCGGTTTGGATCTTCTGGAAAATTTCAGCAAATGGAACTTCGGCGACCACAACCTTGGCACCTGTCATGGCTTCGAATTCTTTACCACGCTCAGCCAAACGACCGGCAATAACCGGGCCTGGGCGTGTCAGCACGTTAATGGTGATGCCATCATACTCACCGGCTGTTGACGTTGCAGCGATACCGCAAAGAGCAGTACCAGCAGCAAGCGCGCCGATCATAAACTTCTTCATGTGTAGTCCTCCCAATGTTGACTTATCCGCGAAGCTTTTGGCTCCGGCGAATGGCGTGGTGGCCGATGCGACAACAGTCCCGCATCTTTGCGTGGGGCATTTGTCCGGCCAACTGTTATATCAATCTTGCGCAGATTCTATTTGTCCGCAAGCGCAAAATCTATTTCCGCTCCAAAGGCTTGAATTTTCAAAACGGCAAGGCAAACTTGCGATACCAATGAGGATGAACTGCCCATGAAACATGCAGAAGCCGTGTCACAAACTTTGAATGCGCTAAAGCAAGGCAGCTTTGCCGGTCGCATTTGGCGCGAAGGCCGAGGTCCTTGCCTTGTTGCAGTGCGGACTGGCCGAGTGATCGATATCACCTCGAAACGCCTGCCAACGATGCGGGACCTCTGCGAAACTGTTGATGCTGCCACGGAGTTGGCTTCAATGCCGGGTGAAGATGTGTGCTCGGTTGAGGGCCTGCTCAGCGGTGCATATGGAAACGCGCGCGTTTTAGCGCCGATCGATCTGCAAGCCGTCAAAGCCGCCGGGGTCACTTTCGCGACGTCAATGCTGGAACGTGTGATTGAAGAAAAGGCGAGGGGCGATGCATTGCTGGCCGACTCCATCCGCGCCGATATCACACGGTTGATTGGCGATGACTTGTCAAAGCTGGTGCCCGGGTCTTCAGAGGCCATGGCGTTGAAGCAATCGCTGATCGAGAAAAAATCCTGGTCGCAATATCTTGAAGTTGGCATTGGACCAGACGCCGAGATTTTCACCAAGGCACAGGTCATGAGTTCTGTAGGGTTCGGCGCTGACGTGGGCATTCACCCGATGTCGTCATGGAACAATCCTGAGCCGGAAGCAGTGTTGATCGTCAATTCGCGCGGCCAGATTGTTGGGGCCACACTTGGCAATGACGTGAACTTGCGTGATGTGGAGGGGCGTTCAGCACTTCTTTTGTCGAAAGCCAAAGACAACAATGCCACATCAGCACTTGGGCCCTTCATCCGCTTCTTTGATGATGGCTTCACAATTGCAAATGTGAACACTCTCGACATCACATTGGAAGTTGAACACGACGATGGCTTTGCGCTGAAAGGCTCGAGCACCATGAAGAAAATCAGCCGCAGCCCTGAAAGCCTGGCGAAAGCAACGCTCAACAAACATCATCAGTACCCGGATGGTTTTGTGCTGTATTGCGGTACTTTGTTTGCGCCTACACAAGACCGCGGTGAAAAAGGACAAGGCTTCACCCACAAACACGGAGACCGCGTCAGCGTGGCCAATCCGAAATTGGGCGTATTGTGGAACACCGTCCAGTCAACCGACCAATGCCCGCCGTGGGAGTTTGGCACGTCTCACTTGATGCGGAATTTGGCGGCGAGAGGGCTGCTTTAAGCGTAGCGAAACACAAATACAATCCACGCAATCGACAGCGCCACTGCCCCCCAAAGCGGTGTGCCGACCAATCCAAGCCATGCCAGAAATATCGCACACGTGCCCACATGCGACATAAACAAGCGGTCGCCGCGTGTCGTATCAAGCGTGAACACACCCTTACGCGGGTTGCCGCCGGGGGAATAATACTCCCACACGCCCATGGCGGCGATGGAGCCGAAAATATAGAGGAAGAAACAAATGGTCACACGGTTCCACGCCATCCACGTGCCCAAGGGTTGTTGCCACCATTCCGCTGAAAATGCTGCGACCTGATCCATAATGTCCTCTCAAACCCGGCCGAGGGCAAAGCCCTTGGCGATGTGATTGCGTACGAAATAAACCACCAGCGCACCCGGTATCAAAGTGAGCACACCGGCTGCTGCCAACAAGCCCAATTCATAACCGGATGTGGACGCGGTTTTTGTCATGGCCGCAACGATGGGCTTGGCTGCAACGGAAGTGAGATTCTTGGCCAGCAACATTTCCACCCATGAGAACATGAAGCAGAAGAATGCGGCAACACCGATGCCAGCAGAAATCGTCGGGATAAAAATTCGCACAAAGAAATAAGGGAATGAGTAGCCGTCAACATAAGCCGTTTCATCCAACTCTTTTGGAACCCCCGACATAAAGCCTTCCAAAATCCAAACCGCCAACGGCACGTTAAACAGTGTGTGAGCCAAGGCCACCGCCCATGGCGTATCAAACAAGCCAACAGCTGAATACAAATTCACAAACGGCAAAACGAACACAGCAGGCGGTGCCATGCGGTTGGACAGCAACCAGAAGAACAAATGTTTGTCGCCCAAGAACCGGTAACGTGAGAAGGCATAGGCCGCAGGCAAGGCCACAAGGATAGACAACACAGTGTTGATTGCGACGTAAGTGATGGAGTTGATGTAAGCGCCATACCACGTCGGATCCGTGAAGATTGTTCTGTAACTATCCAGCGTAATGTTGCGCGGGAAGAACGAGAACTGCGTGGTGTCCAAAATTTCATTGGTGGTGCGCAGCGACATGCTGATCAACCAATAAATCGGCAGCATCAAAAAGATGATGTAGAGCAGGGGGACGATATAGCGCTTGCTCATGGTGTGGTCTCCTCGCGCATCATCAGGGTGTAGAACAACCAGCTCATGAACAGGATGATCAGGAAGTAGATGAGAGACATGGCTGCGGCATGGCCCAAGTCGAATTGACCGAGTGCGTATTTCACCAAATCAATGGAGAGGAATGTCGTCGAATTGCCAGGACCTCCGCCTGTTAAAACAACAACTTCCGTGTAAATCATGAAGCTATCCATGAAGCGCAACAACACTGCGATTGTGAGCACATGTTTGAGCTTCGGCAATTGAATGAAACGGAATACTGCAAGTGGTTTTGCGCCATCAATTTTCGCAGCCTGATAATAAGCATCGGGGATCGATACCAAACCAGCGTAACACAGCAGTGTCACAAGCGACGTCCAGTGCCATACGTCCATGAGAATGAGCGTGACCCAAGCGGAGAATGGCTGGCGCGTGTAGTTATAATCAATACCCAGAGCATTCACTGTGCGGCCCAAAAGCCCCACATCCGGCAACGCCATGATGTTCCACATCGAGCCGACAACATTCCATGGGATCAACAATGGCAGCGCCATCAAGATCAAGCAGACAGAAACCCACGGGCCTTTTTTGGGCATGCACAAGGCGATGCAGAGACCCAAAGGAATTTCGATGGCCAGCACAATGCCGGTGAAAACCAAACTGCGGCCCAACGCATCGTGAAAGCGGTCCGACTTTAAAATATCAGAAAACCACGTCGATCCCGCCCAGAAGAATTCATTGTTGCCGAAGGTCTCCTGGATTGAATAGTTGACTACCGTCATCAGTGGAATAAGCGCGTTGAAAGCCACGAGCAAAAACACCGGGATGACGAAATACCAAGCTTTGTTATTTTGGATCTTGTTCATGATGCAGTCCTCGACGTGTCTCCGGCGAGCCAGGAATTTTCATAAACGTGCGTGTGATCAACATCAAAACTGATGTGGGCCTTGCCCGTTGGAATATCTTGTCCTTCCGGCACAACCAGTTTGACTGAGTGACCAGACGCAAGCCGTGTTTCCACGACGCGGACACGACCAATATCGGCGACTTTGACAACATCAGCTGCAAGCCCTGTTTTGGTGAACGTCACGAATTCCGGGCGAATACCCAATTCCAGTTTTCCTGACTTTGCCGCTTTGGCATTTTCAGCCGCAATCACTTGGCCACCGACAACCGCTTTGCCGCCCTTCACTTCACAGGGCAAAAAGTTCATGCCCGGTGAGCCAATGAAGTGGCCCACAAAAGTGTGGCGCGGCTTGTCGAACAACTCAATCGGCGTTCCGGTTTGCACAATGTCTCCGTTGTTCATCACAACCACTTGGTCAGCGAAAGTGAGCGCTTCGGTTTGGTCATGCGTTACATAAATCATGGTGCGCTTGATACGCTGTTGCAGCTCTTTCAATTTCGAACGCAACTGCCATTTCAAATGCGGGTCGATCACCGTCAATGGTTCGTCAAACATGATCACATTCACATCAGACCGCACAAGGCCACGCCCTAAAGAAATTTTCTGCTTGCCGTCAGCGGTTAACCCAGAAGCACGCTTCTTCAATGTTGAAGTCAGCTCCAACATATCGGCAATCGTCTCAACGCGTGTTTTGATTTCGGATTCATCCACACCGCGATTGCGCAAGGGAAAAGCCAAGTTATCATACACCGTCATGGTGTCGTAGATCACCGGGAACTGGAACACCTGCGCAATGTTACGCTTTTCCGGTGTGTCATGCGTCACATCACGACCATCAAACAGAATTTTACCTTCTGATGGCGGCAGCAGCCCCGAAATCAAATTCAGCAACGTTGTCTTGCCGCAACCTGAAGGCCCCAGCAGCGCATAAGCCCCGCCGTCAGCCCAATCCAGGTTGACTTTTTTCAACACATAGTCTTCGTCACGCGAAGGTTGGGACAAATAGGAGTGGCGCAGATTATCAATGGTAATTTTAGCCATCAGAGCACCCGCTTTCCGGCAGCATCAAAGAATATGCCGCGTGAAACATCAGCTTGAAAGCGAACCGTCTCCCCAACTTTAATGGGCTGCACGCCAGCCGTCTGCGACACCCAGGTTTTGCCGCCCGAGTGAAAATGGATCACACTTTCAGAACCTGAAATTTCTGTCACCAATACCCGACCACCAATTTCACAAGGAATTTTGCCTTTGCCGAAGGGAATCACGTGGTGCGGCCGGATGCCAATCGTATATGCGCCATCGGCAAGTTTTAACGCAGGGCCAGACACGGACCACTGCGTGCCATCCGTTAATGCCAGCGACTTTCCGCTTTTCACAGCTTGCGCAACATTGATTGGCGGGTCGGAAAACACTTCAGCAGACAATAACGAATTGGGCTCACGATATATCTCAGAGGTCACGCCATATTGCGTGATGCGGCCTTCGTGCAGCGTTGCGGTTTTACCGCCGAACAACAAAGCTTCGTGCGGTTCCGTGGTGGCGTAAAATACAATCGCTTTGCGGCCCGCAAACAGCTTTGGCAATTCATCGCGCAGTTCTTCGCGGAGTTTATAGTCAAGGTTGGCCAATGGCTCATCCAAGAAAATCAAATCGGAGTCTTTAACGATGGCACGGGCAATTGCTGTGCGCTGCTGCTGACCGCCGGAAAGTTCATTGGGTTTACGTTGTAACATTGGACCAAGGCGCAACAATTCTGCAGCTTTGCCAACGCGCGACTTCACTTCAGCATCAGTCATACCGATGACGCGCAGGGGTGAGGCAATGTTTTCAAACACATTCAACATCGGGTAATTGATGAATTGTTGGTAGACCATCGACACGTTGCGCTTTTGTACAGCAACCTGTGTCACGTCTTGGCCGTTATGCATAATTTTGCCAGCAGTCGGCTTTTGAATGCCCGCCATCAACTGCATCAGTGTCGTCTTCCCAGCGCGGGTTGCCCCCAGCAGCACGTTGAAAGAACCATCGTCAAAGCTGATGTCGGTTGGATATATGTGTGTGTCGGCGCCCACACGTTTGGTGAGGCCTTGTAATTCAAGTGGCATGGTTCTGCCGCCCGTTCCTGTGTTCGGTTAAAAACGATTGTAGCATAAAAAAACCGGGATCGGTACTCGGCCGATCCCGGTTCTCGGGAGGGTACGCTACTTTACTTCATCCAAGCCTTGATGATCTCGTCATACGCGATCGTCACGCCTTGTTCTTTTTCGTTTTCAATTTTGGCCTTTGGTCCACCTTCGACGCCAAGCCATGCTGTCGCATCTTTCACTTCACCCAAACGTGGGCCACAGCCCCCGTAGGTGTTGTTGGCCTTGTCGGCAGCTTCCATGCGCGACATGGTGATCTCCATTTCCTCAGCCAAACGGTCCATGGCCTGTTGCGGTGTAAACGCACCAGAGTTCACGTCACCGATTTGCTGCCACCAGATTTGTGCCAGTTTTGGATAATCAGGAACGTTAATGCCTGTTGGTGACCAACGCACACGGTCTGGTGAGCGATAGAACTCAACCAAGCCACCAAGCTTTGGTGCACGATCCGTGAAGTGTTGCAGATTGACGGTCGAATTGCGGATGAAGGTCAAGCCGACATCAGATTTCTTACCATCAACGGTTTTCGACACGGCAAACTGTGCGAACAACCAGGCAGCCTTGGCACGATCAGCAGGCGTGGACTTCAAAATCGTCCACGAGCCTACGTCTTGATAACCAACCTTCTGGCCTTCCTTGTAGTAAACACCATGTGGCGAAGGAGCCATACGCCACAGCGGCATGCCTGCATCGTCAACTGTGTTGTTACCATCAGCCTTTGGAGCAACCATTGAAGCCGTGAAGGCGGTGTACCAGAAAATCTGCTGGGCCACGTTGCCTTGGCTCAAAGCTGGCAATGACTGATAGAAGTCATAGTCAGCAGCCCCTGGAGGGGCGTATTTGCGCAGCCATTCATCCCATTTTGCAATGGCATAAACCGAGGCCGGGCCGTTGGTTTCACCACCGCGCGCAACCGATGCACCTGAAGGGTTACACGTACCTTTTTCCATGCGGATGCCCCATTCGTCGATCGGGATACCGTTTGGTTCACCAGCAGAGCCTGCACCAGCCATTGACAGCCAAGCGTCAGTCATGCGCCAGCCCAAGTCGGGCGCGCGTTTGCCATAGTCCATGTGGCCGTAAACTTTTACACCATCAATTTCCTTGACGTCTTCCGAGAAGAACTGAGCGATGTCTTCATAAGCAGACCAGTTGACGGGAACGCCAAGGTCATAGCCATACTTCGCTTTGAACTTTTCTTTCAGGTCAGCGCGGTCAAACCAATCTTTGCGGAACCAATAGAGGTTAGCGAATTGTTGGTCGGGCAATTGATAAAGTTTGCCGTCTGGACCCGTGGTGAATTGCTTGCCGATGAAATCGTCAAGGTCGAGGCCGGGGTTGGTCACGTCTTTCCAGTCGCCAGCCATGGCGTCGGTCAGGTTATAGGCCAACTGCAAGCGTGAATGTGTGCCGATCAAATCTGAGTCGTTCACATAGGCATCGTAGAGGTTACGGTTGGTTTGCATCTGTGTTTGCACAGCCTGCACAACTTCACCTTCACCGAGGATCTGGTGGTTCACCTTGATGCCGGTGATTTCTTCAAAGGCTTTGGTCAGCACTGTAGATTCATAGGTGTGTGTTGGAATGCCCTCCGACAGCACGTTGATTTCCATGCCGGCAAATGGTTTTGCAGCATCGATGAACCATTGCATTTCCTTGGCTTGGTCTTCTTTGGAAAGTGCGGAAATTGTAAATTCAGCATCAATCCATTTTTGTGCGGCAGCCATGTCAGCAAAACTCTGTGTGCTGATCAATCCAAGCGCCACTGCGGCCGAAGCCATCAGTTTCATCTTCATCTCTCAAATCCTCCCAAAATACATTTTTTCAGCGTTCATTTCGAACACTAACCAAACTATCAAACGAAAAAAAACGAACGTCAATAGGGAAAAATACGAAAAAAGAAGATTCTTTTGAAAGTTCGTATTGTCATAAACGAAAAAAAATGAAAGATTGGGGGCCGGACCTTCATCTCAATGTATGTAGAGGTCATCGTAAAAGCGCTTTGAATAACTGGTAACTTAATAATGCTCGATCTTTCACCCCGCCAACAACAAATCCTCGTTCTTGCCCGCGCTGCCGGAAACGTCGGTGTTGATGACTTATCGGCGCATTTTGATGTCACGCCACAAACCATTCGCAAAGACTTGAATGAGCTCTGTGACGCACGTCATCTGACCCGAACCCATGGCGGGGCCATGTTGTCTTCCGGCGTCGAAAATGTGGCTTATGAGTCGCGACGGCAAATCGCTGCGACTGAGAAACAATTGATTGGTCGCCGTGCTGCATCGCTTATTCCAAACAACAGTTCTTTGTTCATCAACATTGGAACGACGACAGAAGAAGTGGCCCGCGCGTTGGTGCATCATGAGGGGTTGCTGGTCATCACCAATAACATTCATGTGGCTACGATTTTGTCACCCGTACCAAAAATCGAAGTCATCGTTGTCGGCGGAATGGTGCGTAAAGCCGATGGTGGTATCGTCGGTGAAACGGCACTCGATACCATCAAGCAATTCAAAGTCGATCACGCCGTGATGGGTGTTTCCGCCATTGATGAAGATGGCGCTTTGCTTGACTTTGATTATCGTGAAGTGCGTGCAGCACAAGCCATTATTGGGAATTCGCGCAATGTGATCCTTGTTGCCGATAATATGAAGTTCATGCGGTCGGCCCCGGTGCGCATAGCCCATATGTCTGATGTCGATGTTTTTGTTACTGATCTGTTGCCGCCCGAACCCGTAGTGGAACTGTGCCGCCACAAGGGCGTGAAAATTGAACTCGCCGGATATAAAGCCGAAGAAGAACAAGAGAAAGTCGCCTGATGGTCTATGATCTTTTTATTATCGGCGGCGGGGTTAACGGTTGTGGCATCGCGCGCGATGCGTCAGGGCGGGGGCTGTCCGTATTTCTGGCGGAGCAAAACGACTTGGCCTCAGGCACATCATCAGCTTCCACCAAACTCATCCACGGTGGTTTGCGCTATCTTGAGCATTTTGAATTCCGTTTGGTCCGCGAGGCCTTGATTGAACGCGAAGTGCTCTTGCAATCGGCTCCACATATCATCTGGCCGCTTCGCTTTGTCCTACCCCATCACGACGGTTTGCGTCCGCGCTGGATGATCCGGCTCGGGCTTTTTATGTATGATCACTTGGGAGGCCGGAAAATTCTGCCGCCAACCCGCAGTGTGAACCTCACAACCGACGAGACCGGTGTGCCGTTAAAAGAAGAGTTTACACGCGGCTACGAGTATTCGGATTGTTGGGTCGAAGATTCACGCCTCGTTGTACTAAACGCCCGCGATGCCAAAACCCATAGCGCTGAAATCCGTACACGGACGAAAGTTGTATCAGCCCGTCGCGACGGTGCTGAATGGACAGTCGAAATTTCATCAGGCGATAAAACTGAAACCATCCGCGCCAAGGCTCTCATCAATTCCGCAGGCCCATGGGTCAGCCAAGTATTAGGCCAAGTCGTTGGCCACAATGATCCCGCCAAAATCCGCATGGTCAAAGGCAGCCACTTGGTTGTCGATAAACTCTATGACCACGACCGCTGCTACATTTTCCAAAACGCCGATGGCCGCATTTGCTTCGCCATACCCTATGAGCAAAACTACACCCTCATTGGCACCACTGATGAGGACCACAAAGGCGACCCCGGAAAACCAGAAGCCAGCGAAGCAGAAATTGATTACATGCTAGCTGCCGTAAGTGAATATTTCAAAAAGCCCGTGACACGCGCTCAAGTCAAATGGGCCTATTCTGGCATACGCCCGCTCTATGATGATGGCGCATCGAAAGCCCAGGAAGCCACCCGCGACTATGTGTTGAAACTCGACAAGCCTGAGGGCCAAGCGCCAATTCTCTCAGTCTTCGGCGGTAAAATCACCACGGCCCGCAAGTTGGCCGAATCGGTGATGGATGAAATCAAGCCCTTCTTCCCGCAAATGAAAGACAAATGGACCGCAGGTTCGAAACTGCCAGGCGGCGACATTGCCCATGATGAGGTGGATACCCGCATCGCAGAATTGCAGAGGAAATATTCCTTCCTCAAACCAGCCAACATCCGCCGCTTATTCCGCGCCTACGGCACCGAAGTCGAAAGTATTTT
>JAYUQS010000106.1:0-4286 GCA_043756645.1 Hyphomicrobiales bacterium
AACAGCAGTTGCGCGCCCCACAATGTCAATGCGCTGCGGGCATTGCCAGCCTTCCACACCAGCCAGGCAGCCACAGCCATCATGATGTAAAGCACGGTCCACACCGGCCCGAACAGCCAATTGGGCGGTTGCCAAGATGGCTTGATCAGAGTTGGATACCATTCAGTTACCGATGGTGCCGTCACATAGCCGCCAAGGCCGCCCACGATGAGGCACAGACTCAAAAAGCCCGCCAACACCAACCATTGCCGCATTCACATCACCATGTTGTTTGAATTCAAAGAGCCCATAAACAGCAGAACACCCAGTCCCGCGATCAGAACGCCCATCGCCATCTTACCCCATCTTACGGCGAGACCCGCCATGCGGTTGTCCGTGCGCACCAGTTTGAAGGCAGTCGCTTTGGCATAAACGGCCAGAGTCGCGATGGTGGCAATGGTCAGAAAAACACCAAAACCCATGGCGAGGGTTGAAAGTACACCCGCCCAATAAAGCCCCAAACTATAAGACGCCACCAACACCAAAATAGCGCCAGAACAAGGCCTGATGCCAACAGCAAAAGCCATGGCAAAAGCGCGGCTTAAAGACCACTCGCCCTTCACCTCTGCCGCTGATGGTGCATGGGCGTGGCCGCAACCACAGTTTTCATCATGGATGTGGTTATGGTCATTGTCATTGTTGGGGCGCGAGGTCAATGCAAAGGGACCGGCAGGTATCGACGTGGGACTTGGGCGAAAACTGTTCCAACCATTCCACACCAGATAAGCTCCCATACCGGCAATCATCAGATAGCTTGCGCTTTCCAGATAGCCTGCCGCATTCTTGGCCATTAAAGCACCGCCTTGGACAAAAGTGAGGATAATTGTCACGGCGACAATAGCTGTGAGTGCCTGAATCAGTGCTGATAAAAACGCAATCAGAATGCCACGTTTCAATTCATTCTCAGTCGCGAGCACCCAGCCCGTGACCACCGCCTTGCCATGCCCCGGCCCTGCGGCATGAAACACACCGTAGAGAAAACTGATACTCAATAAAGTCCAAGCCGCAGTGGCTGCAGACGAGGTTTTGAGTTGGCGGATGGCATTGGCCATTTTGCCATAAAAGTTCTGTTGCTTGGTGCGCATCCACAACACCGGGTCTTCCGCGAAAGGCGTCTCGATGATGGTGCCGTCGGCATTGCGGGGCTGCACCAGAAGTTTGCGCTTATCAATGACGATGGTTTTCTTTTCAGGCTCAGGTCCCGTGGTTTGGGCGTGGGCCAAGGGGAAAGCAAAGTTCAGCAGAAGGATCAAGAGCAAGATGAATTTGAAAAGAGCCCCCTCAACCCTTCGGGCGAGGGTCTTACCCGTGGTTGTCAAAGGGACCTCATCCGTCTCGCACCAAGGTGCGATCCACCTTCTCCATTTGCAATGGAGAAGGGACGTGAAGGCCTGAGTTGTCCCTTCTCCACCACTGTGGAGAAGGTGGATTGTGCGAAGCGCAAGACGGATGAGGCCCCTTTGGCGGCCATATAAGAGCACTCGCTTCATGTTGCGGATATCCTTGCTACCCGCATCTCACCACCAAGGCTTGGGCGAACATGGCGCCGAAATCGGTAGGTTGCTCAGGCTTCCAGTCTTGCGGTTTATCGGCCAAGGCCTCGCGGGTGGCGTCCAGTTCCTCGTTGCTGAGAAGCGGTAACAAGGTCATGGCGCAACCGGTCGGCAAAGCGCCTTCCAGGGTGGGTGGTTTATCCGGCAGGTAATCAAAACCGATAAAGAAATCGGGATCATAAATGCGAGCTTCGAAGTGACCGGACTTTGGATCAATGGCTGTTGCGAAGGGCAGTTCAAACCACAGCGACAGTTTCTCTTCGATCATATCCTGGCCATAGACCGTAACCGGGCCTTGCGGCAGTTCCTGATCGTTGAACTTCGCCATCGTGAAATATTTGGATTCCAACAGGCTTTTGATGTTCTCATCTGTCAGTGGTTTGATCTCTTCAGACTCAAACGTGCCGTTCTGATTGATGTCCAAGCCTTCAAGCGAAAACTGCGTATAGGTTTCATCGAAATTCCAGCGGATGCGCAGTCCCGTGATTTTGCCATCAGGTGCCGCCATGAGGGTGGATTGCACAGTGGCGAATAAATGCGGATGCGCCATGGCCGGTGTTGCCAAGCCCAGGAAGATTGCCGATGCAGTCAAAAGTTTTTTCACTTTTCCATCCAAATCACTTGTCTCAATGATCGGCTATTGCGGCGAAAAAGTGAAGCTTACACAATCACGTGACAATCCGTGGCTTGCAGAAAATTGCGCCTGCTGCCAGTGATGGTGGATGGATTTGAATGTCTCAATGGGTGCAGCGGTTTTGGCTGGGATCTTAAGTTTTCTCAGCCCTTGTGTGTTGCCACTGGTGCCACCTTACTTGGTCTATATATCCGGCGTTTCGCTAGAGGACCTCTCCGCTGATGGCGGTGCTGCGGGTCAGCACCGTAAGCGGGTGATGTTGTCGAGTTTGATGTTCGTTTTAGGTTTTACGACTGTGTTCGTTTTGCTGGGGGCCACGGCTTCCGCCTTGGGCCAGGTGTTGCGGGTGAATATGCCGCTGCTTTCACAAATTGCCGGTGTGGCCATCATCATTATGGGGCTGCATTTTATGGGCGTGTTTCGCTTTGGCTTTTTGATGCGTGAGGCACGTTACCAGCACCAGCAAACCGCTGCGAGTTATGCCGGCGCCTATGTGATTGGCCTTGCTTTTGCCTTTGGTTGGACGCCGTGTATCGGGCCGGTGCTGGCGGCCATTCTCTCAGTTGCCGGGTCCACCGAAAGTGTGGGGCGTGGCATGGGGTTATTGGCGCTCTATTCACTGGGGCTTGGCATTCCCTTTATGATTGCGGCTTTTAGTGTCGACTCTTTCCTCGGTTTTTCCCGCAAATTCCGCCGTCATATGGATGTGCTTGAGAAGATCATGGGGGCTCTCTTGATGTTGACGGGTGTTATGTTCCTGATGGGCTGGATGCAGACAATGTCCTACTGGCTGCTCGAACAATTTCCGGGGCTGGCCACAATTGGCTGAACCTGCTTTATTTGTATTCATGGGACAGGATTCACGACAAAAATTAGAAGGCATTCAAGCCATTGTGTTTGATGCCTATGGCACGCTGTTTGATGTGCAATCGCCGGTCAACAAGCTGGCGAGTGAGATCGGCGAAAAAGCCACGTCTTTGGGCGCGCTGTGGCGGCAGAAACAACTTGAATATACGTGGCTTCGTAGCCTCATGGGTACTCATGCGGATTTTTGGGTTGTCACGCGCGATGCTCTGGATTTTGCTCTGGCAGAGCTTGAGATCAGCGAGAGTGGCTTGGCCGACGAATTGATGACGCTTTACTTGAAGCTCGATGTGTTTCCTGAGGTTGTTGAAGCTTTGGGTGATTTGCGCAAGCGGGGTAAGCGGCTTGCCATCCTGTCCAACGGCAGCCCGTCGATGCTTGATGCGATTGTGCGCCACGCCGGACTGGACAAAATTTTTGAACATGTGCTGTCAGTCGAAGAGGTGGGAATCTACAAGCCCTCACGCCGCGTTTATCGCCTGGCGATGCAGAAGTTTCACATTCAGGACACGCCGTCGATTTGTTTTGTATCAGCCAATACCTGGGATGCGCAGGCGGCAGCCCAATTCGGGTTTCAGGTTGTGCGCATCGCAAGAACGCCAAAGCGCGATGACAATATGCCGGGGAAACCGGCGCGGATGATTACGGGATTGGGAGAGTTGTCGGGGTTGGTGTGAGAAGTGACCTCATTTCTCCACGGCCGTGGAGAAGGGACAACTCGAAATATAGTCCCTTCTCCATTGAAAATGGAGAAGGTGGATCGCGCGAAGCGCGAGACGGATGAGGTCACTTGCTTCACTCCGCTTTCACGGCCACCAATCTCATGCCATCCACACCCGTCACTTTCACACGCGTGCCCGCCGCCAAGTCAGGGCCCTCAACATCCCACAGGGAGTCCTCGATTTTCAGCTTGCCCGTGCCGTTGATGATGGCTTGATCCAGCGGATAGATCCGGCCCACATAAGCGCCATGGCGCAAATTCAAGTGGGGTTGATCAGATTTGGGTGACCAGCGTGAGGTCACCTGTTTCCACGAAGCAAAAACCAGCCCCAAGGACAAAAGTCCAAAAGCGATGACTTCACCAGCCCAGCCGAAGCCGAACACCAGATCGGCCAATCCTGTCAGCACAGCAGCACCTGCAAGCCACATCAGGAATACGCCCGGTGACAGCAATTCACCGATCAACAAGAGGCCGG
>JAYUQS010000107.1:0-4259 GCA_043756645.1 Hyphomicrobiales bacterium
ATTTCTGCTTGTGCTGAGTGATGTGACACGCTGTTGCAGTTCGGACGTATCCAACCGAACATCCGTTCGTGCAGTCACAAATGCCATGATGTCGGTGAGGGGGGTGGCCACTTGGCACAAGGAAGATGGCAGGCGAAGCACACCCTCGAAGTGCGGGTTCCAAATGATCAAATCGCCACGTTCACTAAATACGGCGATGCCTTGGGGCATATTGTCGATTGCCGATTGTAACAATTTGCGGCTCGCTTGGATGGCAGTTGACGCATCATCCAGCAGCTGCATCGCTTTGCGCGAACCTTGCGTGTGCTTCTCCAAAAGCAAGGCCATGACCAAGCGCGCTGACGCAGGCCCTACCGCAGAAGCAACGAGATGTTCGCCATGGTTCAAGCTCACAATATCGGCCTCAATTTTAGGATCATCATCAAGATTGCGAGATGCAGCCAAATCTGCAAATGCCAAACGTGCGCGCTCACTACCCAAATAACGTGCCACCGTTTCTTCCAGCTGCCCCGTTGTAATGCTTGATCGCCACAGGCGAAAACCGGGATTGGCGGTTCCTTGTAAATCCTGCGCTGTGAAAATGCTGGCTTGCAATTCTTCAATGCGTGTCGGCGCACGCATCAGCGAAAACCCAATGTAGGCAGCAATGTTGAAGGTCAACGACCAGATTACGCCATGGGTTAAAGGTTCAAATTCAAGACCTAGAAGCTGTCGTGGTTTGAGAGCCGCGATGCCAAACAGCCCTTCGGTGAGAATGCGACTGTCAATCCAACCTGAATCGACAAAAGACGGAATGAGCAGCGTGTAAGCCCACATTGTAAAGCCCGCCAAAATTCCAGCAACTGCGCCCCGTGCCGTCGCTTGCGTCCAGATCAGTCCCCCAAAAAATGCAGGGGCAAATTGCGCAACAGCGGCAAATGAAATCAAGCCGGTTTGGGCCAATGCTACTGAGTTTCCCGCTGACCAAAAATACACATAAGCCATCAACAAAATGAGGCAAATAATGATACGGCGAATGGTCAAAAGAGCGGGGCTTTTATCGCCGCCGGGAGAATGCTGAAACATGTTGTGCTCGCCCTGTCGCAGTAGAACGAGTGGCACAATCACATTGTTGGACAGCATAATCGCAAGTGCAATGGTTTCGACAACCACCATTGCGGTGGCAGCTGACACACCACCAATGAATGCAATGAAGGCAATCCAATGAGCCTGTGCCGCGACCGGTAAAGCCAGCACATAAGTGTCTGCATCAACTCCCGGCAATTGCGCCAAACCCATAATTGCAATAGGAGCGACGAAAATGTTGATTGCTACCAAATAAAGTGGAAACAGCCACGCCGCCCGCCGCACATCGCTGCCGTGTGCATTTTCAACCACAGCCACATGAAACTGTCGTGGCAACAACATGATGGCGCATGCAGAAAGGAGCGTAACAGTGATCCATCGTGCACCATCTGGTGCTTGCGAAAATACGTTTGCTATAGCGGGTGTGTCTTGTGCAATTTCCAAAAGCGCGGAAGGCCCGCCGGCCAAACCGAACATGACAAACAAACCAACTGTTAAAAACGCAGCAAGTTTTACCAAGCTTTCAACCGCAATCGCTAACATCAGACCATCTTGATGCTCTGTCGCATCAATGTGGCGAGTGCCAAACAACATTGCAAAAGCTGCAAGAGCGATTGTAATGAACAATGCAAGATCACCGCCCGGCGAAGTCGGCAACCACCCTGCTTGCGTCCAACCGCTCGCGTCCATCATGACTTGCAATGAGAATGACAAGGCTTTCAGCTGTATGGAAATATAAGGCACAATGCCAATCGTGGCGATGATCGCGACAAGCGCGCCCAAGCCTTCATTTTTGCCATATCGAGCTGAAATAAAATCCGCGATGGAGGCGATGTTCTGCCGTTTGGCCAACAGCACCACGCGGGAAATCAAGGGAGCGCCCAATGCAAACATTAAGATAGGGCCAAGATAAACGGGTATGAAATCGAAGCCTGTGCGTGAGGCAGCGCCCACACTGCCAAAATAAGTCCAAGACGTACAGTAAACCGCCAGCGACAAAGCATAGATCAGCGGTTTGGGTCGCCTATGCTTGGCAGTTGCCGTCGATTTCGCATCGCCCCAAGTGGCCACTGCAAATAGCAGTCCCACATAGGCCAAGCCCACAATCAACACTGTCCAACCTTGAATGGCCATTTCCGCTCCTGAAGCCCTTTTCACTCGAAAATTCAGTTCGGGGCAAGCCACAAAGCTTTTCGCAAAAGCAGCTTGGATAAATATTATCAATAGATTAATAAGGTAATCGGCTTTGGGGGTTCCTAAGCCTTCTATCTTTTAAATCTGGATCCAAGGGGGATACCAACTATGTGGAATGAATTTAAGAACTTTGCATTTAAAGGCAACGCTTTTGACCTCGCCATCGGCGTGATCATGGGCGGTGCTTTCGGCAAGATCGTCAGCTCGATGGTCGATGACTTGATTATGCCAATTGTTGCCTTGGCAACCGGTGGCGTTGATTTTTCAAACAAGTTTGTACAGCTTGCCGGCGGCGCTCCTAAAGATGCAACTTTGGCAGCTGCGAAGGAAGCCGGTGCGACCTTTGCTTACGGCAACTTTATCACGATCGTAGTCGGCTTTCTCATCCTTGCTTTCATCTTGATGCAACTCGTCAGGATTTCGAACAGCATGAAGAAGGCTGAACCAGCTCCAGCTCCAGCCGGTCCATCGGCTTCGGAAGTCTTGCTTGCTGAAATCCGTGACTCGCTGAAGAAGAAGTAATCTTCAAACGCATATCCAATCGAAAACCCGTGGGCCTTGCCCGCGGGTTTTCTTTTTGCTCTATAGCGTGAATGCAAGATCTCATTTCCCGCCTGACACAACCCGCCCAAGCCGAACCCGAAAGCGGCATCGTCACTGCCGCCATGTATGGCATGGCCAAACCTGAGGTCATGGCCTTCTGGTCGGGGCAGGGAAACTTGCCAACACCTGAAGCCTTCTGTCGTCCGGCGATTGAAAGCCTGCTTGCGGGCGAAACGTTTTACACGTGGCAACGCGGCATTCCCGAATTGCGCGAAGCCCTCGTGCGCTACCACGCCAAACATTACGGCGTGAATTTGCACATCGATAATTTCGGCATCACCGGCAGTGGCATGCAGGCCATACAAAATGCCATTCAAATGATTGCCAGTGATGGTGATGAAATCATCATCCCCACGCCCGCTTGGCCAAATTATGCAGGCCCCCTGCGCTTGCAGGGCACCAAGCCTGTTGAAGTGCCCATGCTGTTTGCCAACGGAACATGGTCATTGGATTTAGAAAAACTCTTTGCGGCCCTCACCCAACGCACCAAAGCCATTTGCATCAACTCGCCGTCAAATCCTTTGGGCTGGACTGCGACACGCGAAGACTTGATCGCCATACGTGACTTCGCCCGCAAATCCGGCATCTGGATTTTGGCCGATGAAGTTTATGGCCGCTTTCATTTCGGCACAGCAGGCGAGAAGCGCGCGCCCTCATTCTTAGATGTATGTGACAGCGAAGAACGCTTGATCCTCTGCAACACCTTTTCAAAGAATTGGGCGATGACGGGTTGGCGTCAGGGCTGGATGCAATATCCAAAAGAGCTGGCTCCAATTGCTGAACGCTTTATTCAATACAACACCTCAGGCTCACCTGTGTTCTTACAAAAGGGCTGTGCCTTTGCCGTTGAACATGGCGACGATTTTGTCGACGCCCAAGTGGCCACCACCCGCAAAAATCGGGACATCGTTGTTGATGCTTTCCGCCAAAATGAACGCCTGCGATTCCAAGTGCCAGATGGCGCATTCTATATGTTCTTCTCTATCGACGGCATGAAAGACTCGCTCGCAACCTGTTTGCGCCTGATCGATGAAGCAGGCGTCGGCTTTGCGCCGGGCGGCACCTTTGGGCCGGGCGGCGAAGGCTTTTTGCGCATGTGCTATTTGAAAAATGAAGACACATTGCAAGAGGGATTGGCGCGTTTTGAGAGCTGGTTGAAAAAAGGTCGCGTTGTTTGAGCCCTTCATATTCAAATGCAGCTGTGGCTTTGCGGGGCTGGATCTTTCAGCCTTGATCCCAAAAACCTCGGGATAGAGGAGCGCGGGGAAACCCTTCGCGTAATGCGGCTTAGGTTAGAGCCGCTATGGTAGTGCGTCAGGTTTCCCCACGCGTAACGGGTTTTTTCGCAGACCACATGCACGACACGTGTGACACAAGTGTTCCGCGGCGCACGCGTG
>JAYUQS010000108.1:0-12275 GCA_043756645.1 Hyphomicrobiales bacterium
TGATGCGTTCGAAAATAATCAGCCCAAGCAAGGCAGAGATTGTGAGCAGCAACACGATGGCCGCAAATTTCTGCCCCATCGCCAACCAGGTTTGAACAATTGCAAGCAACAGTGCAGCAAAAGCACCCACCACAGTTTTACTGCGAAGTACCGGCTTTCCCTCCGCGCGTTCAACCGTGGCAGAGACAACTTCATTGCCATCAGATGCAAATAATACCGCTTCAGCAGCGCGTCTGCGCACAAGTCCTGGAAGTACGCGCCCGCCCGCTTTGGTCCACAGTTGCAAGCGTCGCCCCACTGCTGAAAAATCTCGCCGGTTGGCGGCGGTCAGCACACTGGATTTTCCAAAATTGCCCAGTCCCACATTGTAAGCAAAACTCACCAGTGCCGAAAATTGTTGGTCAGACAAAATGACATGCAAATACCGACGCACCCCGCTGGCAAATTGCTCCACATCCCGCGCCAAAATATCATCCGCCTGGGTTTTCGTAATCATCATGTCTTGTTTAACATCTGGCGCTCCCGCCATGGATGTATGACCATAGCCAATCGTCCACACACCCACTGCATCGCGATAAGCAGCCGTTCTGAGCCCCTCAAATTCCTTGATGAGGGCTAAGCCTTCGTCAGTCATTTTCATTGTCATATCTCCTTATTGCCCTGCCCGCAGCAAGGCCGACACATAGCCATTCACCGCAGCGCCAGCCGTGGCGGCAAATGCGATTGCAGCTGTAAGAATGAGCCAGCCACCACGCGCACTGACCAAAGCATCGCGTATTTCCCGCACATCAGCGCGAATGCCTTGCAATTCAGTCTCAACAGTTTCCATGCGGGCCTCCAAGCGGCCCACTTCGCGCTCAACATCTGTCATTTTTACCACCCATCAGGCGACGCGCACAAATATTGCGGGCACATTTGCGGCAGCTTCTTCCGTTGCGATCCAACCCCACGCAGCCGGAGCAACAGTCGCAAAAGTCAAAGTGCGGCGTAATACTTTATTTGCGGCAGTCGTAGGCGGATTTGCAAAACCCAGCACCGGACTGTTGTAAGGCTGATGCGCGTTGACCGTCGCTGTTGAAGAATTGCGCAATCCCAACCAGTACACAGCGCCTTTGGAAAGTGTGATATTTTGCACCATTGATTTAAAACCGACGACGGCAAAATCCAATACTGCTGTTTCAAACAGCAAAGCGTTTGGTCGCCCCTCAGCATCTGAATTGTAGCACACAATCTTGCCTTGTGCCGCAGCTACTGCAGTTGAACACAATGCCCCTACTTGATCCGCAACCATATCAAACGGACAAAGCCAAGGTGCGATTTCGATGCGATTGGCTACCCCAGCAGAAGTCGTGAGTGTTGTCGTGTCAGGCGAATTGGTGTGCCAGCGGCCAACTGCTGTTTTATAGTTGAGTGATGCACCTCCAGCGGCAGGTGGAGCAGTCCACGTTCCATCAGCGCGCAAATAATTGGCTGTTCCTCCACCCGAAGCTGGAACCATGCCTTTTGCAACATTGGTAAAGGCAGGCAAAGCACCGAGACCTTGCGGCAAACTGACGACGCCAGTTGTACGATTGATGCTGAGCGCCTCCAACCAGGCAGAGCCATTGCCACTGACTTTGAAATGAAAGTCATCATCGCCAGTCGTGCCAATTTCAGCGCGCCCCGAAAAACCGGTTTGCCACATGAGCGAAGCGCTATCAGCGGCCGCATTTTTATTAAACTTCATCTGATGGCCATTGCCCACGTGATTGAACAATGTGGCCGACGATGCAACACTCAATTTATTGGTGGCATCAGCAGTCGTATTCACACCAACCAACTGCATGTTTTGCAATGATGTGGGCACACCACCCGCCACCCAATTTGTGCCATCGAACGTCAGAAAAACATCTTCATTTGACACCCAAAGCCGCCAGCCTTCACGCGGGCTGATGTAGTTCCATGCACCATCCAACCACATCGCAACTTGCCCGGCATGTGTCGACCAAACACCGGTGGGCGATGCAGGCAGCAAGTATCGATCACCCAAAGCCGGACCTCCGGGCGGCGTTGCCAAGACGCGGGAGATCACGGCCAAATGTACCAAAGCATCAAGCCGCGTCAGGGCTTCATTCACGGTCACATGTTTTTGTGCCTGTGCTGCCTCAAGATAAGGCAATGCAAGATTAAGTGAGTTAGACATAAACAATTCCTTCCAATTGAGTACCGGCACCAAAACTGGCGCTGACTTGCGCAACTTTGAGATTGAACGACGCTGGCATGACGCCAAAGTCGGCCAACATCTCAGTCGTGCTGTAAAACTGTTGCGGGGTTGCGGGCGTCCAACTGCGGACCACAGTGGCACCATTCATGACCTGAACTTGATAGCTTTCGTTTTCTTCAGACAGCGGCACATTTTCGATATCCCAAGCATCACCGCCACTGCGGGTTTGGCGGATCCAGGATATCATCACGCCGCCAACTTGCGGTTTGGCGCGCAAATGCGCTGGACGTAAAGGACGCACAGCTTTCAGCGTCGCTGTAAGATTGCGCGTGACATAGGCGGGGTGACCATGATCAAGTGACGACGGACCCACGCGCCAGGTTGATGGCAATACGGCCTCAGCCAAACTTGCCGACATCTGTGTAACCGCGCCATTCAACAGCACAAAACGTTGCCCGGCGGCACGAGAGTTCAGCATCTCCGCAAAAGACCCCGCTTGCGCCCGCAGCAAACCTTGCAAACGGTAGCTGTTACTGCCGGTCAATGTTGCTGTTTCAAATTGAATGATCTCAAATCCAGAGCTTTCCGAACCAATGGCCGCCGTGTTTGCACCGCTCAGAAGTTCAGCCCGGCTCGCCGAAGACAACGCGCCAAAATCCAACTTCACATTCAGTTCAAAATTATAGTCAACGCGCCCGACAATGCCCGTTGGCAAAACACCCAGTGTTTCACCCATCGTGGCCTGTGCCCCCACCAAGGTGTTGAAGGCATAGCTCGTGCCGCCTTGCAATCGCAACGCACTCAAACGCCCCGGCCACGGTTTGGCTTGAGCTGCTAGCCAAGGTGCGGCAGGTTGTGGGGTCGTCGCAATAGCCAAATCCATCAGCAACACATCAGGCTGGCCGAACACATCCACCAACTTCGGTAGCGCCGTTCGTTCAACCAAAGCTGGGACCGCATAAACCGAAGCGTCGTGCTGGACAGCCTCCACAGATCGGGCCTCTGAATCTGTGATGGTTGACAGCCGATAACTCTTGCCTTCCACCTGAACCACGTCACCAGGCTCTAATGAAATGCGACTGGGCAACAGTGAAAATTGTGCTGTTGTCCTTTGACCCCAGGCTTCAGCCAAGGCCACATCAACGCGGACTTGCGCCAGGCTTTGTGGCACTGCGGCGGGCAGTTGCAAAACAACCTCGCGCGCACTGACAGTTTCACCATCGGATTGCTGCACGGCGGCGGTGCGATAGTCCAGCGATGACTCGACATAGGCCAGCTTCACCGCACGCGGCAAATCGGTTTCTTGTGCACGGGTTTCTTTTAAAGTTGAGCGGTCGCGCCCATTCTCAACCAATTCATCCCGCGGAATAAGTTCGACGCCAGACTGCAAACGCGGCTTGAATTTCAGCACACCGTCACTTTCGACAGCATCGAGTGAAAACACACGCAATAGATTTTCGAGTGCGTCACGGCCCGACATGGGTCGGTCTAAAACGAACCCATCGACCTGCCCTGCAACGTCAATGACATCAACGGCACCCAAGCCAAATCGCTGCGCCAAACTCGAAATTAATTCTCCCAAATCAACAGCACCCAGTCGACCATTCAACCAATGTCCTCGGGCGTAACTGAAACCATCCGACCAAACATCGGTGCGGGCCGGGAAAGCTGGAAAGGGCCTTGCATCCCACGCCCACCACGCCGTGCGGTCAGCCCGCAGCATGGGTTCTCCGTATACAGAGGATATTGGATTATGCGCACCCGCGGCCGACCAGTAATCTTCCACCACCTTGACAAAGCGGTGCTGCATTACGTCATCACGTTGCCCGCCAGAGTAATACGGAAAGGCACTTTCAGATGATTTCGCATCGTAAAACACATTTGGTTGATTGGCCGCTTTGTCGACGGCGGGGCAACCTGCCTCGGTGAACCAAATTGGTTTTGATTGCGGCACCCAACTGGTTGCCGCAGCGGATTGAACGCCTAATGGGCGTTGGTTGTGGTTTTGGCTCCACCAATTGAGCAGGTCCTTGTAACGAAATACCCAAGGCTTGTTATACGCGCCGTCAGTGATCGGGGTGCGGGTTTGGGAGTCACGGTCTGCTTGTGAAGCATAAAACCAATCATAACCTTCTCCACCCGCAACATTGCGCGAAAGATACGTGCTGTCATATGCAGATTTCGCGCCAGCCAAGGCATCGGCATGGCTCAAACCATCGCGCCAATCTGCCAGTGGCATGTAATTGTCGATGCCGACAAAATCGATTGCCGGGTGAGACCACAGTAAATCCATGTTAAAGAAGAGATCGCCCGAGCCGTCTTGCGGATGGTAGCCGAAATACTCAGTCCAATCTGCGGCATAAGACACTTTTGTACCGGGCAAAATTGCTTTCACTTCAGCTGCCATTGTGCGCAGTAAAGTGATCACGGGAAAATCTGATGCCGTAGACCGCAGGCGCGTCAGGCCACGCAATTCGCTGCCGATCAAGAAAACATCAACGCCACCTGCCGCCGCACAAAGTTTTGCATAATGCAAAATCATGCGACGATAGCTCCATTGTGCAGGGCCCGAATATACAACACTGGTGCCGGAAATGGTGAAATGGGCAGGCGTGCAAGTCCCGAAAAAACTACCAATCTGCGTTGTTACGGCTGAGGTTTTATCAGGCGTTCCGGGAAGTCCCGGCGCAATGCTTGCCGTAATATTGCCGCGCCACGGATAGGCCTGTTGTTCGCTGCCGCCATATGGATCAGGCAATCCGTTTGTGTGTGGAATGTCCATCATCAAAAACGGATAAAACGTCACCGCCAAACCACGCGTCCGCAAATCCTGGATGGCCCTGACAATTGTTTGGTCTGATGGTGAACCGCCATAAGCAACCGCACCATTATAATTGCTGACGGCCAAAGCGGTGCTGCGTGTTTCACCCGACACGCTCCAAGTGGCACCGGTCGTCACTTTCGTGAGGCTATCCACTCGCGGTCGCACCTGGCAACTGCCACAGCGCAAGTCATTGCCAAACCATGGCACAACAAGCGAGGTTGATTGCAGATTGGGGCATGCCTCCTGCAACTGGTCAATCGACACGGACCAATCGGATTTTTCAGCCGATGCATGTGCATTCTCGCTGACCGTTAATCCCCGCGCGTCACTGCGGGTGACGAGAGCAGTGTCGTAACCAAATTCAGTTGAGCCCGGGATGATGTTGATGGCACGGATTTTGCCACCCAAACTGCTGCCGCGCCGGATGATTTCAAAAGACAGTTGTGGAAAGCGATTGCCGAAGCGCTCCAAAGGCAGTCTTTCAAAGACGATGTAAGCAAGGCCACGATAAGCCGGTGCCTGGCCTTCGATGGCGGTGATCAAACTGTCAGGCAATTGGGTTTCGCTGCCAGTGTAAAGCCGCGTGGTAAAGGCTTCGATGTCGATGACTTTACCATCCGCCCAGACGCGGCCAATGCCATTGATTTCACCCTCACATAAACCGACGGCAAAATTGCCAAAGTATGAGTAGGTTGTGGATGTCGATTTTGGTCCGCCTTTCGATGAAGCCTTTTGTGTTTCTGTCGTCACAACCTCTTCAATATTGGTTGCCCACATCACTTGCCCCGCCACCCGCATGCGGCCCCAAATGGCAGGAATGGCCGCACCTTCTTCTGAAGCCATAATGCGCAAATCATTCAGGCGTGGCCCTTCAGTTTTGCGCTTGCTGCCGAAGATGCGTTGATCCAAGGCATTGCCTGCAACGCCGCCAATGGCACGCCCAATCATGCCGCCGATAGGCCCGCCCAAAACCGTGCCCAAAGCCGCACCGGCGTAGGATAAAACAACTGTTGCCATGATATTCTTTCAAAAAAAATGTGAGGGCCCCCTCACCGCTTCGCGGAGCTCCCCCAACAAGTTGGTGGAGCGCGTCATTCAACACCCTCCCTCAGCTTTGCTGGGGGAGGTGCCCGAAGGGCGGAGGGGGTCCCTACCCCGGAAACCGAAACACAAAAGCCAACCGCCGTTGCCACCACTTTGACAGGTCAACCTCAACCACACCCAAACCTTCTTGCGCATGGACCATCGACTGCGAACCTGTTGCAATGCCTGCATGCTTGGCGGGTAAATGTTGCTTCCAGCGGAACAGCAAAACGTCTCCGGCCTTCACATCCCGTACATCAACCGGCACCAGATGCCGCTGTGCTGCGTTGGCCAAAGTCTCAAGTCCACCGGCCTCGGCCCAATCCGGCGAATAAGCGGGTGGTATTTCAGGCTCGTCACCCAAACACTCCCGCCACACACCGCGCACAAGCCCCAGACAGTCACAGCCCACAGACTGCAAGCTGGCCTGGTGCCGATAGGGTGTGCCCAACCATTTGCGGGCAGACACAACAACCTCATCAGCCCTGCTCATATGCGTTTGCCGCGGTCATTGTTCGGATCATTTGATGAGGCAAAACCGGCAACAAAATCAGTTCCTGGCATATGCGGATAGCCGCGAAAATTCATCGCGTTGGAAAACTTGGCGCGGCAGGTTGCAAATTGTTTGTCGCAGCCTGCACCCAATTCAACTGCACTGCCGACGCCCACAGAAAACGATAGGGCCTGGCGCAGTTCAACGCGTGTTAAAGCACCCACATTGCGCTGACGCTTGACCGCAATCGTTTTTCCAGAAGCCGTAAAGCGCAGCACACCGCGTGTGGCCCAATCATCAGCAAAGCCAATGCCGCTCACAATCACCGCCGCACTTTCAACCGCAACAACAACGCCTGCGGCTGTGAAAGCAGGCCCATTCAAATTCACGCCACAACGGCTATCACCCAATTCGGCATCGCAGCCATATTGGAACAACCGGCCCCTTTGTTGTGACAGCAAATGCGCCATGCCCCGCACTTCGGCAGAGAACGCGCCATCGCCATAAGTGACTTCACCCAAATGACCTTTGCGCATCAAAACCCGCTGCGAAACGTCTGTCCAGTTTACCCGCCACACTTCAATGGTGGCGTGATCAAACTCGCCCGCATGCAATCTGGTCTCATCAAGTTTGGCAGACTGCAATGCGCCTTCAGCTTCCATATTGTCGACGGAAAAACCAAGCGATGATTCAATGCTGCTGGCGGTGAAACCGGCATCGGCTTCAAACACAGTGCCATCGAAATTCAGTAGATTATCATGGTCTGTAAAGCCGAGTTTCTCTCCACTCTTCAGTGTGACGCGCCAACAATGGCACAATGTGGTGGTTCCACTGTCAAGGTGGGCTTGCAGACCGGGGGGTAGCGTCCTCATGCCAACACCTCGATCAGTGGAATTTCGGGAATTTCACCTGCCTCAAAATGCGTGAGGTTGACCGTAATTTCATCGGTGTCGAAACGCACCGGCACATCAAATTCAAAACCTGCCGTTACAACCGCTCCGTTGGCAGGAAGATTGCCTGTGTCAAAGGTGACGACGCCGGTTGCGGGGTTCAGTGTGAAAGCAACACTTGCAACACCGTTCACGCCAATCAACACAGTCCCTGCAACGGGTGCTGTGATTTTGCGAACATAGTCGCGTGATGGAGCACCATAATGTTTCACCAATTGAAATGCCGCTTGCGTGCCTGTGCCCGTGCCCAATACCTGATCGGTGCGCTGTGGTGTTGCAGTGCCCAAACAGGATTTAAAATCAGTATAGTCTTTAAACCGAAAGGCATGCAGCTTGCCGCGCCGCCCTTCAAAAAAAGCAATCACGTCCTGCAACTGTTGTACCGTTTTCACGCCGAAGCCGATATTGAAACGCCGTCTTGAATGCGCCCAGCGGCTGTTGCGTTCTTCACGGCCGGAGGCGGTGGTGACAATATCCGTGCGCCGTTCCGGCCCACCGGTTGACCCCCGGGAAATGGCGGTGGGTAATCTCACATTATCGAAAGCCATTATTGGTTCCTCTGCCCTCTCTCCACGGCGCGCGCCACCATGGCCGCCACCTGTGACTGCGATTGACGAAAGCTTTGCGCGTCGGGTGTTGAAATGTTGACAGTCACCCGAGAGCCTGAACCGCCGCCCATGCGCACGCCCAATTTGCCGTCCGCCCCGCGTGACAAGGGCATAATCGCTTCAGGCCCTGCCTCACCCATCAAGCCGGTGCCGCCGCGCATTGGAAACAGCACAGGCGAATTCACAATGCCGCCATCCGCAAAGGGCGTGGGTTTTGGCGCAATCAAACCGGAAAACAAATTTCCAACCAAATTGCCCAAGGGTTGTATCGCCTGCGACAAAGCCTGATTGGCCATCGACAAAGCCAGACTGCGAAATACGTCCGATAATTTACGGCCATGCACAACTGCACCCGCCAATGATGTGACAAGCTTATTGCCGAAGGAGTCCGCAAGTTTTGAAATATCCTGCATTTCGGATTTCAGTAAGTCGGTGTTGTAGTTGATTTGAGTATCTGTGGTCATTTGGTTCTCGCTGGTTTTAAGAAGGGACCCCCTCAGGCCTTCGGCCAGCTCCCCCAACAAGTTGGTGGAGCGTGTTGTTCACGCCCTCCCTCAGCTTTGCTGGGGGAGGTGCCCGAAGGGCGGAGGGGGTCCCTACCCCCTTTTTCAATCTGGCCACTCCTTTATCAATTCATCTAATCGCCCACGCCGCAATCCCGCATCAACCCGCATGAAAATCAATTCACGCAATGTGCAGGTCCAAAATTCCCGGGGTGGAATATGGTAGGTGCCAATGCCCAATCGCATCACCTCACCCCATGGAAAACGCTGCATTACTCGACCGCAAAAGTGGCTTTGAGCAAATTCACGACGATGCGCATGAAGCCCGCAGCCCCGTCAGGAACGGTGAAACGCGCCACTTCATCATCGCTGACGTTATGACCCGCACCGCGCAGACCAGCGCCAATCACTTTTATGGCGTCAGTGGCTTTGATGCGCCCTTGCTCAAAACGTTGTGCCAGAGACAACACATCTTCACCGCCATAGGCATGTTCCAACTCTGCAAGTGCACCCAAGGTGAGAACCAGTGTAAAGGTGGCTCCGTTCAGTTGGGCTTCAATTTCTCCGCGATGTTTGTTGGCCATGATCAGATGACCGTGAATGTGAGGGGACCGGCAGATTCAAGCGACATTTCAAATGTCACCTCGCCATCATGACGCCCGCCAAATTCCAAGGCCGTGATTTGGAACAGGCCCTGCACTGTGCCAAAATCAGGGATGATGGCTTGCCAATTCACAATGCTGCCATTGAAAAAATATCCTCGCAATGTGGCGTCGCTTGCCGCATCTTTGAAGATGCCCTGGCCGCGCAACCCGGCGGATTTTAAGCCGGCACCCGTCAATAATTCACGCCAGGCGCCAACGCTTTCCTGCGAGGTTGAGTCAACGCTTTGGGCGTTGAATGCGATGGACGAGGCACGAAGCCCCGCCACAGTTTGGTAAATACCGGCACCCGTTGCATCCACTTTCAACAGTAAATCCCGGCCTTTTTGAGCAGCCATTTAGTGATCTCCTTATAGGGGTTCAGTTGCGGCGCGAAACCGAAGTGTCGCGCCAAAATTTTTGTCTGACTTCGGCCGCGCCACTGACCAAAACACCACACGCAAATTGACGAGGCGATGACCGGTGAGGGTGAGTGCGGCGTTGTCCAAAATCGCTTCAATTCGATTGCAAATGTTTTGGGCTTGAGCGCGGCCGCGTTGATTACCAACCACTTCAAGCGACACAAAATGTTCATGCGCCTTCTGGTCCATCACACTCCAGTCCCGGGTTTCAATGCCGGTAAAACTCACATGCAAAGGTGGTTCGCCGCGGGGCACTTCATCGAAAATATGTCCGCCACCCAAAAGTGTGATGAGTGCCGTATCGGCCAATAATGCCGCACGCATGGCCTGTTGCAGGGCAAGGGCCGCGTTCATGTCAGCCTCATGATGCGATACGCATTGATAAGTTCCAACACCGCTGCAGACATGGGTCGCACACCATCATCACCGCGATGGGTAAAAGCATCGGCGACCAGCAGTAAGATCGCCTGTTTCAACTCTTGCGGAACAGCCGCAGCATTTCCGAAACCGGCGGTCAAGCGAATTTCAATGCCTTTGGCACGTCTGCCCGGCGGTGAGGGATTGCGCCCGTGACGGAACACCAGACGCGGCGGATACGAAGTTGCATCCAGAAAATAATGCGCAGGATCAATCGTCGATGGTGTGTCAGTATCACCATAAACAATGATGTCTGTCACGGCACTGACAGGGTTCAATGAGAGATCAATCATACCAAAGGGTGGCCAGCAATCTAAAAACTGAGACCAGCTTTGCGTGATCAAACGAAGCCCAGTGCGGGTTTCAACACGGCGTCGCGCCAAAGTGATCAGTGTACTGATATAAGTGTCGTCATCAGCATGAGGTACACGCAAGTGCGCCTTGGCTTCAACCAACGACAAGGGCTCCACTGTGGGTGGAGTTGTGAGGAGAAGGGACATAACAAAACTCCGTCATTCCGGCGAAAGCCGGAATCTGGATGAAAAAGACCCCGGCTTTCGCCGGGGTGACGACTATATTTTTTACGTCAGACCAAACTTCATCGTCTTGATCGCATCAAAATCCTGAATGCCGCCGCCCACACGTTTGGTGGTGTAGAACAGCACATATGGCTTGGTGGAATAGGGATCACGCAACATGCGAACCCCCACCCGATCCACAATCAAATAACCACGCTTGAAATCACCAAAGGCGACGGCGTGGGTATCGGTTGCAATGTCGGGCATATATTCTGACTCGACAACCGGGAATGACAACAGTGACGCATTTCCGTCAGCAGTCGCTGCAGGCTGCCACAAGTAATTGCCTTGTGTATCCTTGAATTTGCGGATTGCGGCTTGTGTCGAACGATTCAAAACCCAGCGCCCATTTTGGCGGTAGCCCGCTTTCAAGGCGTAGATGAGGTCCACCAATTTGTCAGAAGGGTTGGAGGCTGCAAAAGCACCAGCTACACCTGTTGGGATATAGCCCGTATTGCCCCAGGTCCAGGCACTATTGGCCACTTTGGTGTAGTCCATGAAGCCCTTTGGCTTGTTGATGCCGTTGCCAACAATGAAGGCTTCTGACTCTTGCTCGGCAAATACCGTTTCCACTTCACGGGCAATCCACTCGTCCAAGTTTACAGCACTGTCGTCCAACAGAGCCTGCGTGGCAGCGGGCTGCGCATAAAGCTCCATGGCCGGGAACACCAGTTCTGCCAAAACCGGCGAATTGGTTTGCGGACGTGCCGCTGTTTCCCCAATCCAACCGGCAGCAGTGCCGCCTGTTGCAAAGGGCTTTTTGTAAATCGAAGACGACACTTGCCGCACATCAGCAATCTGCCGCATCGGCGATGCCTTGGACAGCAAGCGCCCGATTTCTGCTTCCGTTTCCTGCGGCACCAAATAGCCGCCATCAGGATTGGAGCCGATGCTCATGGCCTTGGCTTCAAGGCTGGCCAGACCATGCGCCTCACCTTTGCGCACATAGCCATCAAAGGCGCGCTTGTGCTCAGAAGGTTCGGCCATACGATCAGCTGACAAGGCCGGGCGGCGTGATTTCAAAATCAATTCGTCAACAGCCTTGTTGATGCGATCAACTTTCTCGGAGGTAATCACATCGGCACTCATGCGCTTTTCTATTTGCGCAAGACGATCATCATTGGCGTCTTTGAAGGCTTCGAAGGCCTGCAACACGTCATCCTGGGACGCATCGCTGTGCTGCGCCACTTTGGTTTCGAAAGGGTGGTTCATATCCATGTATTAATTCACTCCATGCATGGTGGTGGCGGGCGGAATTTTGAAGAAAGTGTCTGCGCGGGCCCGGGCCGCGCTTTTCACCGTGCTCACCCGCGCACCGTCCAACATGGGGAAGGTGACGAGGGAGATTTCCCAAAGATCAATATTCAGAAGTTGACGTGTGCCAGTGGCGCGATCATTCCGTGCACGGACGGTTTTAAAGCCGATGGACAAGCCATCCAACCCGCCGCTTTCCAACAAGGCCAGAAGTTCACGCCCACGCTGCACTTTTAAATTCAACCGTCCGCGCACCCAAAGGCCGCGGGGGCGTTCCACAATATCAATCCAACTGCCCA
>JAYUQS010000109.1:0-4247 GCA_043756645.1 Hyphomicrobiales bacterium
AACGCCGCAGCAAACGCCGCTTCAGCTTTTGGCGGCAATTTCCGCGTTATCAGAATATTAGCCCTTGTTTCGCCATTCTTCATGTTAGGATCGCCCAATTGTTGTGAAAGGCCTTTTGACCATGAATCGTGTGTTGTTGACCAGACGCTTTTGCGCCACTGCGCTGTCTATTGTTGTGATGGCTGACGCCGCCATGGCGGCCAGCTTGGCGCCGCACCGCGCATTTTACGTGCTGGAAGCTGACCGCCTGGACGACAAAGGCGGCATTACGGCCATTGCGGGCAAACTGGCCTATGAAATCACCGGCAATGATTGTGATGGCTATGCCGTCAACTACCGGGTCGCCAATCGTTACGTGCAAGGCGAAGGTTCACCGCAAACCCAGGACATTCAAATGACGTCTTTTGAATCGGGCGATGGCCGGGAATTAGATATGAAACAAAAAAGCTACAACAACGGCAGTCTGGATTCTGAGTCTCGCGTGAAAGTGACGAAGCCCAAGGAAGGTGGGGCTGGTTCTGGCGAATTGGAAGCGAAAGAAAACAAGACCTTTGAAATAGTCGCCGACGCCATTTTCCCGACTGCCTGGCAAAAGCAATTGATGATTGCCGCAGAGAAGGGTGAAAGCCGCGCAGCAGCCGTTGTGTTCGAAGGGTCGGACGACCAAAAGTCCACCCGTGCGATTGGGTTCATCGGGGCCAAAAAACCTGTCGGAAAAATCACCTCCGGGGCCGATGCCGCTACGTTGGATCGTCTGAACAAGATTCCCTATTGGCCCGTCACCGTGAGCTATTACAACCTCGACGCCAAAGGTGATGAACCGCCAACCTATTCTGCCAGTTTTAATATGTTGGAAAATGGCATTTCGACGGAATTGGTGCTGGATTACGGCAGCTATTCGCTCAAAGGCAAACTTGAAAAAATTGAGATGTTGAAGGTCGAAACCTGCAAGTAAGGCCTTTAACTTCTTGCAATTGCACCCCATGTATTGGCGCGCCGGGGGAGCGGCTGACCTATGACCACACTTCGTAAAACTGATGCACAAACCGCACCTACTGCAACCTCGGGAGACGTTGACGCGTTTTTGGCCTCGGTCAAGAAAATGCCAGCCGCATCAGGTGAGGGGCGTATGATATTTGCCATGGACGCCACCATGAGCCGCCAACCGACGTGGGATTCGGCTTTGTCAATCCAAGGCCAAATGTTCATGGCTGCAAAAGGCCTCACCGTTCAGCTGGTTTATTTCCGTGGCTTCAATGAATGCAAAGCATCAGGTTGGGTCGCAGAACCAAAAGCACTCGCCAATTTGATGACAAAGGTGGATTGCCGTGGCGGCAACACGCAAATTGGGCGCGTGCTGTCGCATGTGAAAAGTGCGTCGACGAAAGCCAAAGTGAATGCGGTGATTTTTGTTGGTGATGCGTGCGAAGAAAATATTGATGGGCTTTGTCAAGCGGCTGGTGAGATCGGCTTGCTCGGCGTGCCCATGTTTATGTTCCAAGAGGGCACTGACTCCACAGCTGAAAAAGCATTCAAAGAAATTGCAAAGCTGACCCGTGGTGCTTACTTCCGGCTCGATAGTGGTTCACCCAAAATATTGGCAGAGTTGTTAGGTGCAGTTGCCGCTTATGCGACGGGTGGTAAAAAAGCCTTGGAAGCCAAAGGCGGGCAGACAGCACGTGCTTTGTTGCAACAGTTGAAGTAGACACTCAGGATGCCACAATTCTTCATCGCTCTTGCCATTGTCTTTGGCGGCCTCTGGTTCATCCGTAAAATGGCCAAGACTCCGCAAGCCGCAATGCCCGGTTTCATTCAAAAAGCCGCTGGTGTTGGTATTATGGGATTGGCAGGGTTGTTTGCTCTCCGAGGCGGCATGCAAATTGCTGTGCCGATGTTTTTGTTCGGCCTTGGCCTTGCTGGCAAAGGCCAAGCTTTTCCAAACGGTTTTAACTGGGGAAAGGCCAAATCACCCGGACAAAAAAGCCGGGTGGCTACATCGCTCCTCGCCATGGAACTTGATCATGATTCTGGCGGTATGGATGGTGAGGTCTTGGCAGGTGCATTGCAAGGGCGGCAATTGTCGTCCCTGACGCAACCCGAAATGATGAGCTTTCATGTGTCATGCAAATCTGCTGGTGATCAGAGCTTGCCGCTCTATGAAGCATGGCTTGATCGCGCTCAGCCCGAATGGCGCGCGGCTTGGGGCAAAGGTGGCTCAGGTCCAACCGCAACAAGTGGTGCTATGAGCCGCGAGGAAGCTGCCGCTGTTTTAGGGCTGAAAACGAACGCCAGTACCGCAGACATTAAAGCCGCCCACAAACGGCTGATGAAAGATTTTCATCCGGACAAAGGTGGTTCGGATTATTTGGCGGCGAAAATCAACGCGGCGAAGGATGTGTTGTTGGGTTAGCCTTGCGGGTTCAATACTGTGCAGGCTTTGCCCATTTTTGATGCTTTGGCACAAGATTGCTTGGCTGTTTTTTCTGAAAAGCCAGAAATCATCACGCGATAAGTGACTTTACCGTTTCTCTTCACAGCAATCGTATAAGCGTCTTTGCCGCGCATGTCTCTGCCAACAGCAGCGCGCATATTGCCAAGTGTTGTTTGCGCGTCTTTCTTGTTCCTGAAAGCGCCGATTTGTACCGCGTAAGAGTCGGGCAGGGAGGCGACGGTTAATTCTTCGACAGTCTTTTTGGCCGCAGGTTTAACAGCAAAAGGCATCGGCTTTTTCGGGGTATCGTTTTCAGAGCCTTCGACTTCCAGCTTGGCTTCCAAAACTTGTGGGCCTTCGTTGTCACCGGTTTCTTCTGTGTCTTCTATGGCGGCTTCGGCAGCGACGGCTGCAAGCAAGTCTTTATCTTGTTCCGGATCAATTTCAGGTTTTTGTATTTCAGCCATAGCAGCGACATTGGCTTTCACAAGCGGGTTGATAATTCCTTTTGAAGAACCAGCAACCGCAGCAACAGTATTACCAGCTCTGGCTTTTGGCATGGCGCGTGCGATGATCGTCATCATGTGTGCATTGCGTGTTCCAGAAGAGCGAGCCCCCATCACAACTCCCACGACACGTTTACCATCACGCTTTGTCGACGTGACGAGATTAAACCCGGAGGCGTTGATATAGCCTGTTTTGATGCCGTCCGTGCCGGCAAAGCGCCCGACCAAACGATTATGACCGCGAATAACACGGCCTTTGAATACGAATGAAGTGCTGCGGAAATAGGGGTAATATTGTGGAAAGTCGCGCATCAGGCGCAGACCCAATGTTGCCATGTCGCGCGCAGTGGTGACTTGGCCGGGGTTCGGCAAACCAGAAGCGTTTTTAAACGTTGTACGATTCATGCCGATTGAACGGGCGACCCGTGTCATACGCTGGGCAAAAGCAGCTTCACTGCCGCGACCTAGATTTTCACCAACGGTTGCCGCAGCATCATTCGCAGACTTAATCACCAAGGCTTTGATGGCTTGTTCGACGGTGATTGAGGAACCGGGCTTTAAATAGAGCTTGGAAGGCGACATGCCTGCTGCACGGCGGGACACTTTGAGGGGTGTTGAAAGTCTAATGCGTCCGGCTTTGAGATCCTGGAAGACAATGTAAAGCGTCATCATCTTTGTGAGAGAAGCAGGATAGCGTCTGCCGTCAGCATCGTCAGCGGAAAGAATTGCGCCGGTGCGGGCGTCGACAACAACAGTCGAAAACTTGGCCGCGAAAGCAGGCGAAATGCCAGCGAGCATCAGCGAGAAGGCGGTCAACACAACTGAGGCAAGCTTTGCAACCCGCTTAATCAAAAACATCATTACGTTACTTTCCCAGACATGCCCCACGCAAGCGTTGCCCATTCCATGCACCCCCCAGATGGCACAATTGGGTCACGCAGGACTAATTTTAAGACTTAATGGAAACGCCGTTACTAACCGGTAAACAAATCGATTCATGTGATCCCCGCTTTAAGCCAATCGCAATTATGTTGCAACGCAAAATATACTTGACAAATATGGTGCGGTGCACATAATAGAGAGTATCAACCCAATTGGAGATGCCCCCATGAACAATTTCGAAGATGCACAAAAATTCGGCAAGCAAGGTTTTGAAGCTTTTGTGGCTTCTGCCACCGCGATGACCAAGGGTTATCAAGCGATTGCTCAAGAAATGACTGATTTTGCAACGAAATCAGTTGAGCACAACAAAGCGACATTCGAAAAAGCAACTGCCGCCCGTTCGTTTGAGCGCATTGCTGAAGTACAAC
>JAYUQS010000110.1:0-34009 GCA_043756645.1 Hyphomicrobiales bacterium
TGTGGAACACTTATACGATCAGGATTTTGACCGTGACTCCAACACTGTTGAAGTGTTCGTGGGGCGCTTGCGCAAAAAACTGGGTGTAGATGTGCTGCACACCATTCGTGGCATGGGCTATTGCATGTCCGAGACGGGTGATGAGAAGTAATTCACTTTCACTGCGGTTGACAGTTTCAGCCGCCGTTGTGTCGCTGGTGCTTTTGGCGCTGGCCTCCATCGTGCTGTCTGAATTGTTTCAACAAGCACTGGTGCGGAATTTTGATGCGCGTATGCGCGCCGTTTTGGACAGTCTGTCTGCCAATGTATTTCCGGGCGAAGATGGTGCTCCGCAATTGACAGGCAATATGGCAGACACGCGCTTTACCTTGCCGGAGTCAGGCTGGAACTGGCAAGTTGTGCCGCCAAAAACAACACAAAAACCACTGCTTTCTCCCTCGTTGCTCGATAAGCCAATTGTGCCTGACGCAAAATTTTTGGACGAACGTGACGCCGAAATGATCACGTCATTCGCGTTCAAAAATTCTACTGGCCTACAATTACGGGCGATGGAGCAGCGCATCACCTTCAAAGATATCGAAGGCGAATATTCATTTCTGGTGACGGGAAATTTTGATGAGTTGCGTAATGAAGTGCGCTCATTCAGCAATGCGCTTTATGTTTCACTTGGATTGTTGGGAGCAGGGCTGCTAGGCGCAATTTTCTTTCAGGTGCGTTATGCCATGAAGCCGATGGCGGAGATGCAGCAAAAGCTGAACGACATTCGGTCCGGGAAAATTGAAATGCTGCACGGAAATTTTCCAACGGAAATGCAGCCGGTCGCAGATGAAATGAATCTGCTGATACAATCCAATTTTGAAATCATTGATCGCGCCCGCATGCAGGTTGGAAATTTGGCCCATGCTCTGAAAACACCCATCAGTGTACTGACGAATGAAGCACGGGATAGCCCGGGCGGCTTGGCAGATAAAGTCAAAGAACAAATCGGCGTCATGCGCGATCAAGTGAATATGTATTTGGACCGCGCACGCCGCGCTGCCCGCGCTCAAACCATTGGTGCCGCAACAGAGGTTGAACCTGTGTTGCAATCGCTGGCCAGAACGCTGCAGCGGATCAATATGGATAAAGGTGTGGTTGTCTCAGTAACGTGTCAGGCCGGACTGAAATTCCGCGGCGAAAGGCAGGATCTGGAAGAGATTGTTGGCAACCTGATGGACAATGCCTGCAAGTGGAGCAAAGGCAAAGTTGAGGTGCGTGCCAATTTGATGTCTCAGGTTGGAGATGACGGCAGGCCGCGCATATTGATTGAAGTCGATGACGATGGTCCGGGGTTACCGCCAGAAAAGCGCTCTGTTGCTTTGAAACGTGGACAAAGATTGGATGAGTCAAAACCGGGATCAGGTTTGGGATTGAATATTGTGACCGAAACCGCAGCGATGTATGGCGGAAAGGTTGAATTGGACGCCGCCAGTTTGGGTGGTTTGCGTGCAAAATTGACACTGCCCGGGTTGGTCTGAATAAAGTTGCGTTACTGATTGCTTACAAGGCACGTTAAAATTGTATTGAATTGATTTTGCTGAAGTTAATGTAATTGATCATAATTCCTTCAAAGTCGCATGGAGTTTCTTCGAACAACTTGATTCAACTATGATCTTAATTTAAGTTGGTTGGAACAAGCAGTGCCGGCAAAATTCAACAGCCTGACGATTTAAAAATCCTAGGTTGCATTCAAAGCATTGGCAAGCGATATACCTGTCTACTGCCCCCGGTCGCGGGTAGCTTGTCATAGGGGAGCGGCTCGACGGAGCTGCTCCCCAACATTTTACGCAGCGCCAATCGTTGCTGGCACACCGCGCTCACGGTAAGGTGTGCGGCCATAGTAAGCTCGGTAGCATTTGGAGAAATGGGATGGCGAAGAGAAGCCGCAAGCCAGCGCCACATTAATGACCGACATATCCGTTTGCAGTAAAAGCGAGCGGGCTTTTTTCAAACGGAGTTCCAAATAATAACGTTTGGGCGAGCGGTCGAGGTAACGCCGGAATAAGCGCTCGAGTTGCCGTGTCGACAATCCTGCCTGTTTTGCCAAAAGACTGGGCGACAAAGGATCTTCGAGGTTCTCTTCCATCTTTTCAATGATCGACACCAATTTGGGATGTCTTGCACCAATACGGGCTGGAAGTGACAGGCGTTGGTTTTCGCTGTGGTGCCGAATGGGAGAGTGTAGAATGGTTTCGGCCACCTGCGCCGCCATGTCTGGACCATGTTGCGTGGTGATGAGTGACAGCATCATATCCAGTGCAGTCGTGCCGCCAGCACTGGTAAAGCGGTCTTCGTCAATTTCAAACAAACCACCGGTCACATCAATGTCAGGGAAAGCTTCGGTAAAGCCGGGTAGGTTCTCCCAGTGGATCGTACAACGATAACCGTCAAGCAATCCAGCTTCGGCCAGTATATGAGCCCCCGTACACACTGCGCCAATATCAACGCCTTTGCGCGAGATTTTGCGAAGCCAGCTCAGAAGGCGCTTGTCAGTATGGTGTTGAATGTTGAGACCGCCACAGATGATGACCGCAGCATCTGGCGGAATGCTTTCAAGGTCACCATTGGCAATCGTCACTATGCCGCTGGACGCGGCAACAGGTTGGCCATCAACTGAATGCAGTGTCCAACTGTATAATGGCTTTTCCGCCAAACGATTGGCGAGACGCAATGGCTCAATCACCGATGTCACTGGCATCATTGTAAATTCAGGCACCATCACGAGCGCCACTGCCTGCGTTAAGTTTTTTGGTTTTTCGCCAAGCATTGAATTTCTCCGAAATGGCAACATGCACCTCTTTGCGACAGTTGTCTACTAGCGTCATTCATGCTCTGAAAACGACTTTTACGCGGATGATAAGTCGGTATTGGGAAGAGAATGTCGTAAAACCTCCAGACAATTCAACGACTTTCGATGATCTTGTGTTCTCTGATCAGTTTGAGGCCGAAATAATGAGCGCACCCGTAACTTTCACTCCGATGCCGACAGCCACCATGGCAAACCCTTTGGGCAGTTATTTGCGTAAGGCGTCGATTGAAATTACCGGCAAGCAAATCGAAAAAATCCCATTGCTGCGTCAAGGCTTCGCCGAGGGATCAACGGTATTTGTGGCATTGATTGATGCTGCTGAGTTGGACGCCCAAATTGCTGCTGTGGCGGCGTTGCGTCGTGAAGGCTACAATCCCGTTCCACACATTCCCGCGCGATTTGTTGTGGATGAAGATGATTTGAAGCGCCGCCTTGATGCTTTTGCGACCAAAGCTGGTGTGACAGATGTTCTGGTGCTGGGCGGAGGTGCGCCACAACCGATTGGCAAATATGATGCGGCGATACAAATTTTGGAAACGGGTGCGTTTCAACAAGCGGGCATTAAACGTATCGGCATTGCAGGTCACCCGGAAGGTAACCCCGACATCACCAAAATCCATGGCGAGGCAATGTTGCTGAAGGCCTTGAAGCAGAAAAACGACTGGCTCAAAGCCAACAACCTGGAAGGCTTTGTTGCCACGCAGTTCTTGTTTGACGCCATTCCGGTTGCCCATTGGGCGACGCAATTGCGGTCTGAAGGCATCGACTTGCCAATCCATGTTGGTGTGCCGGGGCCTGCTTCGATCAAGACGCTTGTGAAATACGCCGCCATGTGTGGCGTGGGCAATTCCGCACGCTTTATCCGCAAACAGGCGCTGAATGTCACAAAATTGCTGTCGGTATCGGAACCTACCGAATTTGTTGACCAACTCGCTACTCTGCATTTTGACAAACCGGAATTGGGCATTGCGGCACCTCATCTTTATCCATTCGGCGGTTTTGACAAATTGCTGGGCTGGATGGTTCCCAAACTCGCCTAAATCACATCACAACTCTGATTTACAACGCGCCTTCACGGGCGCGTTTTGTTTTTGACGCATAGACTCTGGAAGGACTTCAATTGACCCACATTCTTGCGAAAATGGCGGCTGATGATGTGCGTGTGGCTTATAAGCGCTGGGCCCCATTTTATGATGCGACGTTTGGCAAATTGGTCGAAGCGGGGGTCAAGCAAACCGTTGAGCGGGCCAATATGTTCAGTGGTCACGTGCTGGAAGTAGGTGTGGGCACCGGACTTGCTTTGCCACACTACGCAGACCATTTGAGGGTAACCGGTATCGACCTGTCAGCCGATATGCTTGCCTTGGCTAAAAAGCGCGTCGTCCGAAAGTCAGTGTCAAATGTCGAGGCGTTGCTGGAAATGGACGCAACGGCGCTGGAATTTCCGGACGGGCATTTTGATGTCACAACCGCCATGTATGTGCTGACCGTGGTGCCGGACCCGGCCAAGGTGATCCACGAATTGGCGCGGGTCACCAAGCCCGGCGGCACAGTGTTGATTGCCAATCACTTCAGTGTTGAAAGTGGTCTTCGTGGCATTGTCGAAAAGAAAATGTCGAAACATGCCGCAAAGCTTGGTTGGCGGCCGGAATTTCCGGTTGATACGGTTTTGGTCAGTGACAAGCTGCGGCTGGTAAGTTTGCGGCAGTTGAAACCGTGGGGGTTCTTCACGCTGTTGGAGTTTAAGCGGGTTGACGGGTGAGGTTGGAGGGCTTATTTAGGTAGTAGGTAGAAATTTAGGTAGTAGGTACCTCATATGGCACTCAGTATCAAAAACAGCAAAGCCGAAGAACTGGCGCGTGAACTCGCCCGGCTGCGCGGGCTTTCCATTACGACTGCAGTTGTGGAAGAACTTCAGCGCGGCGTTGATCGGGAAAGAAAAAAACCGATCAAAAAACAAGATAGTGATCGTATTTTTGAACAATTGATGGAAATTGGACGGCAAGCGAGCAAGCTACCAATTTTGGACCCGCGTCATCCCGATGAAATAATGTATGATGAAAACGGCTTGCCAAAGTGATTATCGATTCATCGGCCATTCTATCAATTTACTTTCAAGAGCCAGATGCTGCGACTTTTGCACAAAAGATAGCAACATCGAGTGATAAGTGCATAGCGGCACCGACGCTTGTTGAAACTTGCATCGCTGCTGTTTCAAGAAACGGTGACACAGCTGTTCGCGGTATCAATGCTCAAATTCAGTCGGCCAACATTCAAGTTGTGCCTTTTGATGCCTATGCAGCTGAAATCGCCATTTCAGCTTTTCTCAAATATGGCAAAGGACGTGGTCATAAAGCGCAACTTAATTTCGGTGATTGCATTTCTTACGCAATGAGCAAAACTGAAGCCATGCCACTACTTTTCAAAGGCAACGACTTCATTCACACCGACGTGGAACGCGCCATTTAAGCGCCTGCAAACAGTTTGACTTCTGCGCCCTTTCGCGCCGCTTTCAACAGAAACTCCCACGCATAATCAGCATAAGACCGGAACACGTAAATCTCGATCACATCGTCTTCGATAATGTGCAGCAGCGCGCCGACTTCTGCGAATTTCATCCGGCGGATGGTGCCGGGTGGATAGTCGCCGTGGGTGAGGTCAATGGATGTCCCCTTCATCACGGTGGTTCGCGCATATTCGCCTTCGATACGGATGATGGCGCGCATGTCGGAGACATCGACGGCGAGGGAGTGAAGGGATTTAAAAGCCGTGTTCAGTTCGCTTAAGAGTTTTGCGGTTTTGTTGCCCGGACAAAGAACCAGCCATTGATCAGGTGAAAGCCAGAGGGCTTTCATGTCACCCCAAGCACCCGTGGTGCGAGGAGCCTTGGGCAGGTCGAAGCCGAGAACATCTTTGGCCGCCTTCATAAATTTCTTGTCGGTGGCAAACCCACGCAAATCGATCATCCCACGGCCTGCGATTTCACGCATGGTGATCGAGAGATTGGTTGGCTCAGTGCGATGCGCCAAAGCGCTGGTGGTTTGAAGCTCAAGCATTCAGCCGTGCTCCTTCCTTGTCATAAAAAACAAAATCAGTAATCACGGCTTTCATCACCTTGCCGCCTTCAAGCGGAAACGAAAGTGTCTCACCCATGCGCGCACGACCATTTTCGATGAGCGCCATAGCGATGGATCGACCGAGCGTGGGTGACATGTAGGTTGATGTCACTTGCCCGATCATCTCCATTGGCGGCTTGTCTTTTACCGCACGCACCGCATAAGCCCCATCCGGCAAGACCTCTTCAGGGTTCTCGGTGAGGAGGCCCACGAGTTGCTTGCGATTTGCCCCCGCGAGATAGGATTGTTCAAGTGAACGCTTGCCGAGGAAATCAGCTTTCTTTTTCGACACGAGACCACTCAAGCCAACATCATGCGGTGTTGTGGTCCCGTCGGTTTCATCGCCGATGACGATGTAGCCTTTTTCAGCGCGGAGCACGTGCAGCGCTTCCGTGCCATAAGGCTGAATGCCGAATTCAGCGCCCGATTCCATGATGGCGTTCCACAAGCCTTGACCATTGTTGGCGGGCGTTGCGATTTCGTAAGACAGCTCACCTGAGAAGCTGATGCGATAGGCCCGCACCGGGTAAGCGCCGAGCTTGCCGGATTTATAGTCCATATGGGCGAAGGCTTCGTTCGATATGTCGAAGTCCGGCGAGAGCTTTGCAATCACATCACGCGCACGAGGGCCCGCGATTGCAAATTGTGCCCATTGTTCTGTGACGGGGGTGACAAAGACTTTGTAATGCGTCCATTCGGTTTGCAACCACTCTTCCAAATGAGCGCCAATACGATCCGCACCGCCTGATGTAGTGTGCATGAGGAAATGGTCATCAGCCAAACGTACGGTCACACCGTCGTCAGTGAGGAAGCCCAACTCGTTCATCATCAAGCCGTAGCGGCAGCGACCGGTTTTGAGATTGGAGAACATGTTGGTGTACATGCGATCCAGGAACTCTGCCGCATCAGGCCCTTTGATTTCGATCTTGCCAAGGGTGGATGCGTCGAGAAGACCAACCTTATTCCGTACACAGAGGATTTCACGGTTGATTGAGCGTTGCTTGTCTTCGCCGTCTCCGGAATAAGTATAGGCGCGGCGCCATTGCCCGATGGGTTCAAAGGTGGCAGCTCTTGCCTTGTGCCATTCAAAAATAGGTGTGCGGCGAATGGGCAGGAACAACTCGCCCGTCAGCGACCCCGCAATCGCACCGAATGAAAACGGTGTGTAAGGCGGACGGAATGTGGTGACGCCAATCTCTGGAATGGTTTTACCTGTTGCTTCAGAAAGAACGCCCAAACCATTGAGATTGGATGTTTTTCCTTGGTCCGTCGCCATGCCGAAAGTGGTGTAGCGCTTGGTGTGTTCGACGGACTCGTAGCCTTCACGCTGGGCCAGTTCGAGGTCTGCTGCTGTCACGTCATTTTGGAAATCAATGAAGTGCTTGTTGCCTTCGTTGTATTTTCCAGTAGCAGGTGCAAACCAAAGTGGCTCTAACGCAGCGCGTGTTGGCTCTTCAATTTTGTAGGCTTTGGCTTTGACAGCCTTGGCTTTTTTCAATGTCGACTTTGCAGCAGTTTCACCAGCGGCATGTGCCTCGGCGAAAGTTGCAGCCAATGACATGGTGCCATTCGCGGCACCAATGGCTGTGATCGGGTCGGTATGGGTGTTCGGGCAATAGGTGTGCAGCTTGTCATCAAAGCGGATCTTGCCACCGTTGTGACACCAGATGTGAAGTGCCGGGTTCCAGCCGCCGGACATGGCGATGAAATCACAGTTCACCTTTTTCTCGGTGATGACGCGGCCTTGTCCCTTGCGATAGGCGGCAATCTTCACCGCCGTCACACCATGGCTGCCTTCGACAGCTGATATGACGCTGCCGAAATTAATCTCGATGCCTGCTTCTTTTGAGCGGGAGATGAGCGACCCTTCAGGGCGCTGGCGCGAGTCCACGACGCGCACATTCACGCCTGCTTTTTTGAGGGAGAGAGCTGTGAGATAAGCATCATCATTATTGGTGAACACCACGCCATTGGTGCCGGGGGCAACTGCATGGCGATCCAACAGTCCGCGAACCGCTGAAGCCATGGTGATGCCGGGCCGGTCATTGTTGGCAAAAGCGATGGGACGTTCGAGAGCACCTGTTGCAAGGATCACATGGCCCGCCCGCACTTTCCACAAGCGATGACGTGGCGCACCCGCAGCAAGGAGAGCAGGGGCATGATCAGCCACGCGTTCAAACATCATCAAGTAGTTATGATGGAAATGCCCAACGACCGTTGTGCGTGACATGACCTGCACATTCGCCATGGCCTTCAAGCGCTCAGCAATGGCGTTGGCGTGATCAATGGCGCACACGCCATCAACACTGCCAGCAGTGAGATCAGCGATGCCACCTAAAACCGGATTTTCATCCGCCAGCAAGACGCGTGCACCAGAATTGGCCGCAGCCTCAGCAGCGGTCAAGCCGGCAATGCCGCCGCCGACGACCAGCACATCCACATGGGCGTGCATATGTTCGTAACTATCAGGGTCGCGTTCGGTTGCCGCTTTGCCTAAACCTGCGGCGCGGCGGATGATGGGTTCGTAAATATGCTTCCAGAAGCTTTGCGGCCACATGAAGGTTTTGTAGTAAAAGCCTCCGGGAATAAAGCGCGAGAATTTGTTGTTCAATGCGCCGATATCCAAGTTCAATGATGGCCAGCGGTTTTGCGACACGGCTGTCAGGCCGTCGAACAATTCAATTTGCGTGGCGCGTAAATTTGGCTCGTGCCGGGCACCTGTGCCCACACCGATGAGCGCGTTCATTTCTTCTGAGCCCAAGCCCACCACGCCACGGGCGCGATGATATTTGAAGGAACGGCCAAATATCTTTTGGCCATTTGCGAGGACCGCTGATGCAACACTGTCGCCGTCGAACGCAGGAATGCTTTTGCCATCAAACGAAATCGTGATGCGCTTTGAACGATCAATGCGGCTGCCACCTTCAGGGAGACGATAGGGTTTATTGGTCATTGGTTGCTCGCAGATTGATTGAGATTGGCGGGCGTTCCCTCATCCGGCCTTTGGCCACCTTCTCCCGCCAGAAGTGCGGGAGAAGGCTGATGTATTTGCCTTCTCCCGTGTTTTGAACGGGAGAAGGTGGCCGAAGGCCGGATGAGGGAGAACTGGTTTTCATCACTTCGCCTTCGCACGCATTTTGAAATACTCCGCCCAGCCGCCTTTGGCTTCCTTTTGCAATTCCATGGGAGGCAGTTCGGTGATGCCGTAGAAGGCCCTGAAATCCATCGTCACGGTATCGCGTGCCGCGTGGAACCATTTTCCGCAGCCACGGTCACAGCGCCAACGCTCAAAATGCAAGCCTTTGGGGTTGTGACGAATGAACAGATAATCCCGCTGCTGTTCATCGCTGATGCCTTCAGGGTTTGATGTGGCGGGACGCGCGACATGGGCTTGGCCGCCCGAATGAAAATCAGTCTCATCGCCGGAAACGCCGCATACGGGGCAGGTGACTACGAGCATGGGAAACTCCAAGTTGGAAAGGCCCCATCCCCACCCCCGGCCCCTCCCCAAAGATTGGGGAGGGGTGAGCTGAGTTTCACCCCTACCCACTTTGTGGGGAGGGGCAGGGGTGGGGACAAGTTCAACATATCAATGTGCCACAGCCGCTGCGACGCTTTCGTCGATCAGGCGGCCTTCGGTGAAACGGTTGAGCGAGAAAGGTGCGGCAATCGGATGCGGGCGGTCGTTTGCAATCGTGTCGGCAAACACCCAACCCGATCCCGGAATGGCTTTAAATCCGCCAGTGCCCCAACCGCAGTTGACGAACAAGCCATCAACTGGCGTCTTTGACAAAATTGGAGAACGGTCTCCCGTCATATCGACGATGCCGCCCCATTGCCGCAACATGCGCAGGCGGGAAATGATCGGGAATGTTTCGACCAGTGCCGTGATGGTGTGTTCGAGGGCGGGGAAAGAACCACGCTGCGAATAGTTGTTGTAAGGATCAGTGCCGCCACCAATGACGAGTTCGCCTTTGTCAGACTGGCTCATATAACCATGCACCGTATTGGCCATCACAACGCAATCGATGACCGGCTTAATCGGTTCTGAAACGAGCGCCTGCAAACACAAGCTTTCAATCGGCATGCGAACCCCTGCCATATCCATGATGGTCGAAACATGCCCTGCGGTGACAACCCCAATCTTCTTGGTCTTGATCACGCCACGCGTGGTTTCAAGCCCGACAACTTTGCCGCCATCACGCTGAATGCCTTTGACTTCGCAGTTTTGAAGAATGTCGACGCCCATCGCATCAGCACCACGGGCATAGCCCCAGGCTACAGCGTCATGTCGCCCGGTGCCGCCACGCGGTTGATAGTAAGCGCCGAGTATCGGGTAGCGGCAGTTGGGATCGTCATTGATGATCGGCACCAGTTCTTTGACTTCGGCCGGTGTAATCATGCGGCAATCAAGGCCCGCTAAGCGGTTGGCATGGGCCGTGCGCTTGAAGGCGCGGAATTCATGTTCGGTTTGGCACAGCATCATCACGCCACGCGGGGAGAACATCATGTTGTAGTTCAACTCACGCGACAGGCCTTCATAAAGGTTGCGGGCCAAGTCATAAATCGCGATGGAGGAGTCCTGCAGATAATTTGAGCGGATGATGGTGGTGTTCCGCCCCGTATTGCCGCCACCCAGCCAGCCCTTTTCAACCACGGCGATGTTCGTCATCTTGTGGTTTTTAGCGAGGTAGTAAGCAGTGGCCAAGCCATGACCACCAGCGCCCACAATTACTGCATCATATTCGGTTTTAGGTTCGGGCGAACGCCAGGCGCGTTCCCAATCCTTGTGGTAACCAAGTGCATTGCGGGCGAGTGAGAAAATGGAATAACGTTGCGACATGACTGAATCCATTAAGGTTGCCGCCCTTCTATCAAACGCAATAGCGACACTCCATGCTTTTCCGACAGGAACCCCGCCCCATGCGACAATGCGACATGGCAGAAAAACAGTGTTCAAAGCTTATCTCATCGGTGGATTAGGGATAGTTATTGAATGGTGATGTTTTGGGTTTTGGCGGCAGTTTTGTGCCTTGCAACCGTTTACGCTTTATCAGCGGTTAAAACGCCTGTGGCAGGGGCTCCAGCCACCCATAGCGACGGTGCTCTTGCGATTTACAAAGACCAATTGACGGAACTTGACCGCGATGTTGCTTCGGGCGTTATTGCAGCGGAAGAGGCCGAGGCGCAACGCACTGAAATCAGCCGAAGGCTTTTGGCTGTTGGCCGCGAGGCAACGGCGGAGCAACCGACGTCACGTCAATTTCCAAAACTTTTGGTTTTAGCCGTGCCACTGTTGGCCGCTGCTTTGTATTACCAAATCGGCCGATACGGTGTGCCTGATCTGCCGCGCGAACAACGCTTGGCAGCAGCAGAAACCTCAAATGATTGGGACGCACTAGTTGCGCGGGTTGAGCAACAGCTCGAAAAAAATCCGAATGATGTGCAAGGTTGGCAGTTGTTGGTGCCGAATTATTTGCAAATGGGGCGCTACGGCGATGCCGCGCGGGCCATGGGGCGTATTGCCGAGATCAGCGGACCGACTGCTGAGCTCTATGCCAATATGGCAGAAGCGTTGGTTGCCGAAAACAAAGGGCTGATGACGGAACGTTCCATTGCACTTGCAGCACAGGCAATACGACTTGATGCCAAACATCCAAAAGCGATGTATTATCTGGCTTTGGGTTTGGCTCAAGGCGGCAAAGCAACTGAAGCGAAAGAAGCGTTCATGGCCCTCTTGAGTGCCGCCCCGGCAGATGCACCTTGGCGGGCGACGGTTGAAAATGAACTTGCAAAACTACAACCATCCGCCACAGCACCCAAGATTTCTGAAGAGCAAATTCAAGGTGCAGAAGGCATGGCGCCGGAAGACCGCACTGCAATGGTCCGCAGCATGGTCGATGGGCTGGATGGCAAACTCAAAACCAATCCTGATGACCTGCAAGGCTGGTTGCGGTTAATCCGTGCAAGGACAGTTTTGAACGATGGCGATAAAGCAACTGCAGCACTGGCAACAGCCCGCTCCACTTTCGCCACAAAGCCCGAGCAATTGAAAGCGCTGGATGATCTGGCGAAAGAGTTGAATTTGAAATGACGCGCAAACAAAATCGCCTTGCAACTATTTTGGCCTCAATGACTGTATTGAGTGTCGCAGCGGGCCTTGTGCTTTATGCCATCCGCGACACCATCGTGTTTTTCTACACACCCTCGGAAATCACCGAAAAGGCAGTGAAACCTGGCACACGATTGCGCTTGGGTGGACTGGTTGAAAAAGGCTCGATCACAAAAGTGACCGGCACCACCACTAGCTTTGTCGTCACTGACACCATCGGCGTGTTAAAGGTAAATTACACCGGACAATTGCCAGATTTGTTTCGCGAAGGACAAGGTGTTGTGGCGGAAGGGGCCGTCGGTGCTGATGGCGTGTTCGTGGCCGATGCAGTTCTGGCCAAGCATGATGAAAACTACATGCCCAAAGACGTTGCAGATAAACTGAAAGAAAAAGGCGTTTGGCAAGACGGTGGGGCGCAATGATTTTGACGCGTCCCTCATCCGTCTCACTTCGCTCGCCACTTTCTCCCGCAAGCGGGAGAAGTGAATTTAACTTCACCTCTCCCGTTTACGGGAGAGGACGCTGCGCAGCAGCAGGTGAGGGATGTAAATCATGACAGTAGAGCTTGGTCACTTCGCATTGGTCCTCGCCCTTGCAGTTGCGTGCTGGCAAACGTTGGTGCCGCTTTACGGGGCTTGGACCAATAATGCTATGTTGATGCAGCAAGGCCGCTTGGCCGCAGTTACACAGTTTGCTTTGATTGCGCTGTCTTTCATTGCCTTAACCAACGCCTATTTGGTCAGCGATTTTTCGGTGGTGAACGTCGCCGACAATTCTCATTCCGCCAAACCGCTGATCTATAAAATCTCCGGTGTGTGGGGCAACCACGAAGGCTCCATGTTGTTGTGGGTGTTGATCCTCGCCTTGTTCGGCGCGGCTGTTGCGGTTTTTGGATCACATTTGCCAGCAACGCTGCGGGCGCGGGTTTTGGCTGTACAGGCATCCATTGGTGTTGCTTTTCTGTCGTTTATTTTATTGGCTTCAAACCCGTTTCTCCGCTTGGGCAAACCACCAATTGAAGGCAATGGTTTGAACCCGATTCTGCAAGATCCAGCCCTGGCTTTTCACCCGCCGTTTTTATATGCAGGCTATGTCGGCCTATCGATTTCGTTTTCATTTGCCGTTGCTGCTTTGCTCGAGGGCAAAGTTGATGCGGCTTGGGCGCGTTGGGTGCGGCCTTGGACGTTGTTGAGTTGGGCCATGTTGACGATCGGCATCGCCATGGGTTCGTGGTGGGCCTATTATGAATTGGGCTGGGGCGGCTTTTGGTTCTGGGATCCGGTCGAAAACGCCAGCTTCATGCCGTGGTTGATCGCAACGGCCTTGTTGCATTCCGCCATCGTCGTTGAAAAACGCGGGGCCTTAAAAATCTGGACCATACTTCTGTCTATCCTTGCTTTTTCGTTGTCGCTGATGGGCGCATTCCTTGTCCGCTCCGGTATCCTCACATCCGTTCACGCGTTTGCGGTCGATCCTGAACGCGGCTTCTACATCCTCATGATCCTCGCGTTTTTTGTCGGCGGCAGTTTGACGTTGTTTGCCATCCGCGCACCATCGTTAAAAGCGGGTGGCTTGTTTGCGCCCGTGAGCCGTGAAGGCGGATTGGTGCTGAACAACCTTTTGCTCTGCGCTTCATGTGCAGCTGTGTTCATTGGCACGCTTTACCCCTTGGCGTTAGAGTTCGTCACCGGCGAAAAAATTTCCGTTGGCCCGCCCTATTTCAATATGACCTTTGGTCCCATTATTTTGCCGTTGCTGTTATTGATGCCGATTGGCCCGCTACTCACTTGGAAACGGGCTGACCTTTCAGTGTTGACCAAGCGCATTTGGATTCCGCTGGGTCTTGCGGCCGTTGCTGCTCTCGCGGTTTTGATTGCAACACAACGCGGGCCGTGGCTTGCACCCGTTGCGGTGGCGATTGGGGCTTGGGCGGTGTTTGGCAGTTTCAAAGACATTGTCCAACGCGTCAGCATTGGAAAAGTTCCAGTATCTACGGCTTGGGCAAGGTATAAGGGCTTACCCATGTCAGCCCATGGCGCGGCAATGGCCCATGCCGGCATGGGTTTGCTCGTGATTGGCGTAGTTCTGCTGACCGTCTGGAAAGAAGAACACATTATCACTATGAGGCCGGGCGATAAAGTCGCTGTCGCGCACTACAGCGTAAAATTTGTTGGCGAAGAGCCTTTAAAAGGAGCCAACTTCGACGGATTAAAGGGCCGGTTTGTTGTCTCGTCGGGCGACCGTGAGGTGGCAAGCATCGTCTCAGAAAAGCGTATCTTTAAACCCTCTAACATGCCCACAACTGAAGTGGGTTTGGTGCAAGGCTTCTTTGGCGATCTCTATATTGTGATGGGCGATGATGCGGGCGGTGGTGCGCGCAATGTTCGGGCATCATACAACCCAATGGCCACGTGGATTTGGCTGGGAGCCACGATCATGTTTGTCGGTGGTTTCTTGTCGTTGAGTGATCGCCGCTTAAGAATTGGTGTGCCGCAGAAAGCGATGAAGGTTGCGATGGAGGCGGGGGAGTGAAGTACAATTTCCCCTCATCCGCCCTTTGGGCGCCTTCTCCCGCAAGCGGGAGAAGTGAAAGTTCTTCACCTCTCCCGCTTGCGGGAGAGGACGCTGCGCAGCAGCAGGTGAGGGCCGCTATTGCACTTCTCACAATTGCTCTCCTCACCCTCCCAGCCCAAGCCGTTCAACCCGACGAAATCCTCAGCGACCCCATTCTCGAAGCTCGCGCCCGCGACATTTCAACCGGCCTGCGCTGCCTCGTCTGCCAAAACCAATCCATTGATGACTCTGACGCCACTGTTGCACGCGACTTGCGCATTTTGATCCGCGAGCAGTTGCAGCAAAAAAAATCTGACGATGAGGTGGTAGATTTCGTTGTGGCGCGTTACGGCGAGTATGTTTTGTTGCAGCCGCGTTTCAAGCCGACAACCCTGATTCTTTGGTTGTCACCGTTTCTCATTCTGCTTGCAGGCCTGTTGTTTGCCTTCCGGCGCAAACCAACTGCCATCACAGAAAACTTATCTGCAGCTGAAAAGACGGAAATCGAAGCTATTCTTCGCAAATAAGCCCGGTTTGCCGCCAAATTGACGCAAGGGTTACAGCGAATTCATGCTGCCGCCATGTTGGCGTAACCGCACAGTTCCTACATTGTGGTCAACGCTTAACGACGGAGATCATTTATGAACCCAACTTCCCGCAACGCCACGGCAGTTTTAAAACTATTCGCCGCTGGCCTCATCGCATCAACCTTGTTGACCGGCACAATCGCAGCCACCAGTGTCGTTCACGCCCAAGGCACGATTTCAGCCATCGATCCTACCAAAGGTTTTGCCCCACTGGTCGAACATGTCATGCCTTCGGTCGTCAGCGTCGAAGTGAAGTTTAAGCCAGTCTCTACCGACAGCCCCGAAGATGTGCCGCCACAGCTGAAAGAATTCTTCGAGCAGTTCCCGCAATTCCGTGAGCGCTTTAATGACCGTCAGCGCGGAGAACGCGGCGGTGGCGTTGGCTCAGGCTTTGTCATCAGTGCCGACGGCTATGTGGTGACCAATGACCATGTTGTCAGCAAAGCGTCTACAGTTAAAATCAAATTCCAAGGCGGTGCGGAATATGATGCCAAAGTCATCGGCACAGACTCCAAAACCGATTTGGCCTTGCTGAAAATCGACTCCGATAAAACCTTCGACTTTGTGCCCCTGACATCGAAAGAAGCCAAAGTTGGCGACTGGGTCATGGCTGTTGGCAATCCCTTTGGCCTTGGCGGAACGGTGACAGCTGGCATTGTTTCAGCCCGTGGCCGCGATATTGGCTCTGGTCCTTATGATGACTATTTGCAAATCGACGCCTCCATCAACAAAGGCAATTCCGGAGGACCGGCCTTTAACTTGGAAGGCGAAGTTGTGGGCGTGAATACCGCCATCTTCTCGCCATCGGGTGGCTCCGTGGGTATCGGTTTTGCGATCCCTGCAGCGATTGTTAAAAACGTCGTCGAGGATTTGAAATCTGATGGCAGCGTGACCCGTGGCTATTTGGGCGTGGCCATTCAGCCGGTGACCGAAGACATTGCCGAAAGTCTTGGCCTTGATAAAGCCGAAGGCGCGATCATTTCAAACCTGACGGAGAAATCTCCAGCCTTAAGAGCAGGGTTGAAACAGGGCGACACCATTGTGAAAGCCAATGGCGAAGTTATTGAAGATGCGAAGGATTTGTCGCGCACGGTCGCGGGCTTGCAGCCGGGCACTAAGGTTCCATTTGAAATCGTCCGTGATGGCAAGCGCCAAACCATCGAAGTCGAAATCGGCACCATGCCGGGCGAAGCCCCGAAAATGGCTGATGTTGCAAAAGACACCGGCAAAGTCGAATTGTCTGACCTCGGTATTGAAGTTGAAAAAGCTGAAGATGGTGCTGGTGTTCGCATCACCAAACTTGATCCCAAGTCTGAGGCGGCTGAACGCGGCCTCAAACCCGGCGACGTTATCTTGGAAGTAGCGGGCGATGACATAACCTCGCCAGCTGATGTGGCGAATGCCTTAAAGGATGCCAAGGGCAAAAAGATTTTGCTGCTTGTGCGCTCAGGTGATCGTCAAACCTACATCACACTTCCTCGTGATCAGGGTTGAAAATCAGAAACTGCACACCCACGTAAGATGAAAGAATTGGGCACATGACGCTTCCCCGCTCAGCAATGCGCCCAACAGGCGCGGAGACAGGAACCCCCGACGTTCCCCCGACTGAAACTGTCTCCGCGCCGCCCCTTTTCATTTCAAATGATTTTCCTGTATCATCCGAAGAAGACATTAAAGGACGCAAGAAAACCGCCATGCGCGTTTTGGTAATTGAGGACGACCGCGACGCCGCCACTTGGCTGCTGAAAGGCCTGAAAGAAAGTGGCCATTTGGTGGATCACGCGGCTGATGGTGAGCAAGGTTTGGCTCTCGCACGCGAGGGTGTGCATGACGTATTGATTATCGACCGTATGCTGCCGAAGCTCGACGGCTTGTCAGTTGTTCGCAGCTTGCGCGCGGATGGCCAAACCACGCCCGTTTTGATCCTCAGTGCATTGGCAGACGTTGATGAACGGGTGAAAGGCTTGCGGGCCGGCGGCGATGATTATCTGGCCAAGCCTTATTCTTTCTCTGAATTGCTTGCACGGGTTGAAGGGCTTTCGCGCCGCAATTCTGGCAATGCCTTGGAAACCAAACTGAAGGCCTGCGACTTGGAACTCGATTTGTTGACTCGTGATGTCACGCGCGCCGGAAAAGATATACCGCTGCAGCCCCGCGAGTTTAAGCTGCTGGAATACCTGATGCGACATGCTGGTCACATCGTAACCCGGACCATGCTGCTCGAGAACGTCTGGGACTATCATTTCGATCCGCAAACCAATGTGATTGATGTGCACGTGTCGCGCTTGCGGTCTAAAATAGACAAAGGCTTTGATGAACCTATTTTGCAAACCGTGCGTGGAGCCGGATATATGATCCGTGACCATTAATCCGAAGATTTTCGCGACCTCTACATTCAGATTGGCCGCGTTGTATCTTTTGGTGTTTCTGCTCTCTGCAGGCGCACTCCTGGGTTATGTGTTTTGGAACACCGTCGGTCTCATTGAAAGACAGACTGAAGAAACCATTCGCGCCGAAGTACAGGCCCTTGGCGATCAATATCGCTTGCGCAGCTTGAGTGGTGTTGTTGATGTCATAAACCGCCGCATTACCGATGACACAGGAACACTGTATTTGTTGGTCAATACTGATGGTGAACGCTTGATTGGCAATCTTGCGAAGCTTCCACAGACTGGCTTGCCTGACTCCTCGTGGGTAGATTTCTCCATCAACAAAGGCAAAGGAGCCAATCAAGTGCGCCATACGGCCCGCGCCTTTCACGTGAACTTAGCAGGTGGATATGAATTGCTGGTGGGGCGGGACGTGGAAGAACAAAGGGCCTTCCGCAATGTGATTATGAATGCACTTTATTGGGGTATAGGATTTGCCATGGCGTTGGGCCTTGGCGGCGGTTTTCTGATGTCGCGCAATTTTTTGCGACGCGTTGATGCAATCACAGATGCCAGTCGCAGCATTATGGCGGGTGACTTGTCGCAGCGAATGCCTGTTGCCGGGTCGAACGATGAGTTGGACCGCTTAGCAGGTTCTCTCAATGAAATGTTAAGTCAGATTGAACGCTTGATGGCGGGCATGAAAGAGGTGTCCGGCAACGTGGCCCACGACCTCAAAACGCCGTTGACCAGACTGCGCGCCAGAGCCGAAGCGGCATTGCGATCAACCTCGGATGACGAACATCGAGCTGCCTTGCAGCAAACAATTTTGGAAAGTGATAAGTTGTTGCAAACTTTTAATGCGCTCCTGTCCATTGCAAAAGCTGAGTCAGGTCAAGCGCGGGAAGGATTGGACCACATTGATGCATCTGAAGTTCTAGGCGAAGTGGCTGAACTTTATGAACCGCTGTTAGAAGACACCGGCGGTAGCCTCGCAATCGGCATGTTGCCGATACTGCCAGTGCGGGCTGATCGGCAACTTTTGGCACAAGCCTTCAGCAATGTGATCGATAACGCGATGAAATATGGCGCATCCAAAGATGGCAAATCAATTGACGTAACCTTGCGTGCGATTGTTGATACTGACGCGGCAGTCATTACCATCTCTGACGAGGGGCAGGGCATTGCACCAGAAGACCGTGAACGCGTATTGGGTCGTTTCGTGCGCCTCGACGAAAGCCGCAGCAAGCCGGGCAATGGACTAGGATTAAGTCTGGTGGCGAGTGTAATGAAGCTGCACGGCGGCAGCATCCAATTGGCTGATGCGGGGCCTGGCTTGAAGGTGATACTTAGGTTGCCGCTTAATAAATAATTCCAACCGACACATGAGTTGACTTATTGTACATGGACTAAACTCCGCTGGAATTCCCCCTTGTGGGGAGGGCTATCGCATATGGCCGCTAAAGGGACCTCATCCGCCCCGTTGGGGCACCTTCTCCAACTTCGTTGGAGAAGGGACAATCCCCATCATATCGTCCCTTCTCCAACGAAGTTGGAGAAGGTGGCGAGGGCGAAGCCCGAGACGGATGAGGTCCCTTTGGCCAGCGGCACTCTTTTGGCAGTTGGCATAATTCCTCCCTCCTCATTTTCAATGGCAGAAAGTTGCGTTAGCATGCACCTATGCCAATGCCGTTCCGCGATCGTATTTCAGAGCCATTTCCAAAGGGACACGACACCGACGCTTTGGCGGCGTTTTTCTTAAATTGGCCTTTGCAATTCAATATCGACCCCGCATTTTTGTCCGGCGTTATTTCGGGTTCGCCATATCTTGGGCAATTGATGATAGAGCATTCATCCTTCGCGCAGCGCTGCTTTGATGAGGTGCCGGAACAATTGTTTGAAGAGCTGATGCTGCGTACGCAAACACGAGACAATAACCTCAGCCAAAATCTGCGCATCTGCAAAGTTGAATTCGCTTTGCTCTGTGGCTTATGTGATCTGGGCAATATCTGGTCGCTTGAAGAAGTGACGGCTGCCATCACACGCTTTGCTGACACCGCCATTTCCACCGCCTTAAATACTTTGTTAAGTGATCTTCACAAGGCGCAAAAATATGTGCTTCCGCATCCGGCGACTCCGAGTTTAGGTTGTGGTTTTGTCGTCCTTGCGATGGGAAAACACGGTGCTTTCGAACTCAATTATTCCAGCGATGTGGATTTGATTGTACTCTACAATGCCCAAACCCCCTGTTTGCCGCCAGACTCGGAAGTAGCGAAATTCTTCGTAAAGTTAACGCAACGCCTGGTGAACCTGCTGCAGGAAACGACAGTCGATGGCTATGTTTTCCGCACGGATTTGCGTTTACGGCCCGACCCTCGCGCCACTCAAATTGCAATCTCAATTGAGTCCGCTGCCACTTATTATGAAAACCAAGGTCAAAACTGGGAGCGTGCAGCCTACATCAAAGCACGGCCTATTGCAGGCGATTTGGCCTTGGGCGCAGAATTCCTCGACCGTTTGAAGCCCTATATCTGGCGAAAATACCTGGATTTCGCTGCGATCGCCGATGTGCAATCCCTGATCCGCCAAATTCATGCCGTGAAAGGTCATGGTGAAATTGCTGTGGAAGGCCACAATCTCAAACTCGGACGCGGCGGCATTCGTGAGATTGAGTTTTTTGTGCAAACCCAACAACTCATCGCAGGTGGTCGCAACACCTCATTACGGGGCCGCCGTACCTGCGATATGCTCCATGCTTTAGCTGACGCCAAATGGATTGAACCCGAAACCGCACAGGATTTGGAGGTGGCATACACCAAGTTGCGCAACTGGGAGCACCGTGCGCAGATGCAGCGCGACCAGCAAACCCACTTGCTACCTTCTGGTGACGAATTTGCATCTTTCGCTCAGTTTTGTGGGTACGCAGATGCTTCTCAATTCCGCCAAGAGGTGCAGCGGACATTGGAAACAGTGCGCGGACATTCTTCAAAACTTTTTGAACAATCCACAGGCCTGGGTAACGAAGGCGCATTGGTGTTTACAGGGGGGGAGGATGACCCTGAAACCATAACAACGCTGGAACAATTGGGGTTCAAACAAGCGTCTGAGGTTTCAGCAACCATTCGAGGTTGGCACTTTGGCCGCTATGCAGCAACCCGCGACAAGCGTGCGAAAGAAGCATTGACCGAGTTGATGCCAAAATTTCTTGTGGCTTTGTCACGAAGCGGCGATGCAGACCGAAGCTTTCTTGATTTCGATGTATTTCTGAAGGGCCTGCCCGCAGGCGTTCAGCTTTTCGCCATGTTGAAAAACAATCCAAGCCTGCTGGATCTGATCGCGCAAATCCTCGGCATGGCACCAAAATTGGCACAAGGCCTCAGTCGCCAGCCCCGCATATTAGAGGCCGTATTAGACCCTGCATTTTTTGGCCCACTGCCAGAGCGCATTGTTATGCAACACACCTTGGACCAATTCTTGCCGTCTGGGCTTTCGCTGGAAGAGGTCATGGACCGGCTGCGGATTTTTGCGCGTGAACAAAAATTCCGGGTCGGTGTGCGCGTACTCTCTGACACGGTTTCAGCAGAAGAGGCAGGATTTGGATTTGCGACTGTCGCAGATTGCACTTTGTCTGCTTTATTGGTTGCCGTGGAAACCGATATTCAGCGTCAGCACGGTTTCATTCAAGGCAGCCGCATTGCTGTGTTGGCAATGGGTAAGCTTGGTGGTCGTGAAATGACGTCAGGTTCCGATCTTGATCTCATCATTGTCTACGATCATCCTGAAACAGAACTCACATCCGACGGAGCACGGCCACTTTCACCTTCTGCATATTTTACGAAGCTGACTCAGCGCCTTATCACCGCAGTTTCGGTGCCCACGGCAGAAGGCGATCTTTACGAAGTGGATATGAGATTGCGGCCATCGGGCAGTAAGGGTCCGGTTGCAGCCAGTTTCACCAGCTTTAAAGCGTATCATTTGGAAAGTGCCTGGACATGGGAAAGGCTTGCTTTGACACGCGCAAGACCCGTGGCGGGCAATCTCAGCCTCTGTCTTGAACTTGAGGTAACCAAACGGCAGGTGTTGACGACAAACCGGGATGAGGCAACGACACGTGCTGACGTCGTGACAATGCGCGGGCTCATGTTGCGGGAACACCAGGCAACGTCCCCCTGGGACATAAAGCGTGTGCGCGGCGGCTTGGTGGAAGCCGAGTTCATTGCGCAGTTTCTGCAACTGATCCAAGCATGCAATGTCCCGCAAATTATTGACAGCAACACTATCGCCTGTTTCGAAAAAATGCGGAACGCGGGCTTGCTTTCAATGGATCACGCCAATGATCTCATCGCGGCCACGCGGCTTTACCATCGGTTGACGCAGATCCTGCGACTTTGCCTGGACACTGAATATCGTCCGGAGCATGCCCCAGTCGGCTTGAATAAAGCCATCGCGCAAGCGGCGGCACAGCCCGACTTGGCTGCAACCGAGGACTTGCTGCGACAGACGCAAGCCCGCGTGGCTCAGCTTTTTGACGATTTGATTGGTGTCCCAAAATAATTTTCAATACCCGCGACGGAATTCCTGTTCTGTTCCGTCTTATGGTCGGAAAGCGCGCTTCCGAAACCAACATTTTGGAGGAATACCATGAAGAAGTCAGGACTATTTGGAGCTATGGCTCTGTTTGTTATTGCGAGCCAAACCTGGGCCAATGAGCCCTATTTGCCGCGCAATGAGAAGGCTCTAGCGAAGCTCGACGTGAACAAGGACGGTCGGATTAGCATCGACGAAATTAAACCGCGCATGGACAAGCGCCTCGCAATTGCAGATGCTGATGGTAACAAAGCTGTCACGTCTGCTGAAATTGATAGCATGTTGCAAAAGCGCCTTGAGCGCCGCCGCATCCGCATTATGGAACTCTTGGACGGCAACCGCGATGGCAGCATTACCCAAGTGGAATTCGACCGCGTGGTTGAAGACATGTTTGACAAAGCAGATGCGGACAATAATGGTGGTGTTGACCTGGCTGAACTTCAAGGCTTCAAGCGCGGACCTTGGCGCAAGGCTTTTGTGGGCGGTAAAAATTAGGGATGGTGTATTGAGTTTTGAACGCTGACCTCTCAGCATTGGCATTGCAAGGTCTGCATCCCGAAAGTGATGCGGACCTTTTAGCCGCTGCTGTCAGACGCGACGCGGTAGCCTTCGGCAAGCTCGTGGCCAAGTATCACACGCTGGTCTATCGTGTGGTCTGGCGCTTCACCAACGGCAATTCTGAATCGGAAGACATCGCCCAAGAAGCTTTTCTGAAACTGTGGAACAACCCCAGCCAAGTGCGAGAGGCTGGTGCCATTAAAGGGTGGTTGGTGCGCGTGGCGCATAATCTCGCACTTGATTGGTTTCGAAATCGCAAGCACGGCGGAGCGCTTGATGCTGTTGATGTTGAAGATCAGCGCCCCTCCGTGGAGGATAATCTCAATCGCGACTGGGTTTCACGCCGCATCAATGCGGCTGTTGCAACTTTGCCGGACCGGCAAAAACTGGCGCTGACGCTGGTGCATTTAGAATATTTCAGCCAGCCGGATGCAGCAATGGCAATGGAACTTTCAATTGATGCATTTGAGTCATTGCTGGCCAGAGCGCGGCGAGCCTTAAAAGAACAATTGGCAAATGACCGGCAAGATCTGCTGGAGAGTTTGCAGGATAAGGACTGACGGACATGAAAAATGAGATTTCAGACAAAGAGTTGGACAAGCTTTTGGCCGCTGTAAAGGCAGTGAAACTGCCGGAAGGATTTTCCGAACGGTTGCAATCCAAGTTGCAAGTTGAGACTGACGGTCGCGACAACGTCATGGCCTTTCCGCAGAAAAAATCAGCCGCGCCAATTCAGCGCCGGGTTTGGCTGAGTGCAATTCCTTTGGCAGCTTCTTTGGCGCTAGGGGTTTATATTGGGGCCATGGACAGCCTGCCTGAAAGTCTGTCGGGCCTTGAAGGCACGTTGATTTCTGACGCGGGCGAGACGTTGTTGGGTACAGGATTTGAAGATATGGTTTCCTTTGTTGAAGGTGATTTATCATGAGTATTGAAACGCCTGTTCAAGAACAAAAATCGTGGTTGCCGCAATTGCAATCACGCTGGTGGACACTGCTGCTCGGGCTTTCTCTCATGCTTAATCTACTCGTTGGCGGTGTGATATTTGGTGACCGCGTGGCCGGTGGCCGTATGGATAGACTGGTTGGGGCAAGCTATGTGCAGCTTATTCCCCGCAGCTTTTTCCGTGAACTCTCGCGTGAACGTCGCCACGAACTGCTTCAAATCGTGCGCGAGAGCCGTGAAGACCTGCGTGGCTTGCGCTCGCAGTATGAGGGCACCAGTTTAAAGCTAGCAGAAGTATTGGAAAAAGAAGCGTTCACGCCAGATGAATTGCGTCAAGCCGTTTCTGCATTCTCAACTGGAACTGAAAGTCTGGCTTCACGCGGTGGTGAGGTTGTCGTCAAAATTGTGAGTCAACTCACGTCTGAAGAACGCAAGCTATTGGCACAAGCCATTCGCAAGCGCGACGAAACAGGTAAAAAGCGCCGTAAGGATTAATTTGAAACCGGCAACGCCACCGTTACCGTTGTACCTTTGTTGAGCACGCTGGAAATTGTCAGCGTACCACCATGCAATTCAACGAGTGATTTGGAAATGGCAAGACCAAGGCCAGAGCCACCCTTGCTTTTGGTGAACTGATTTTCGACTTGTTCGAATGGGCGTCCGAGCTTTTCAATGTCGCGCTTTGGTATGCCAATGCCTGTGTCAATAATGCCAATACAAAGTTGGCCATCGGTGATTGCAGACCTAACCTTTATGTCACCACCTTCAAGTGTGAATTTTACGGCGTTGGACAGCAAATTGAGCAACACTTGCTTCAACGCGCGCTTATCAGCTCTCACACTTAATCCTTCGACACAATCAACCGACATATGAATGCGGGATTGGTTAGCGCGTGGTGCAACAAGTCTCACGGCATCATCCACCACGGCGCGCACATCCATGATCTCAAGTTCCAACTCCGTGCGGCCCGCTTCAATTTTGGACATGTCAAGAATATCGTTGATCACATCCAGCAAAAATTGACCGCTACGCCGGATATCAGAAACATACTCCGCATATTTGGGTGAGCCGAGGGGCCCAAACATGCCCTCAGTCATAATTTCACTAAAGCCAATGATTGCATTGAGCGGCGTGCGCAATTCATGGCTCATATTTGCAAGGAATTCAGATTTTGATCGGTTGGCAGATTCTGCTCGGGTTTTCTCGCTTGCATATTTATCAGCCAAGTCCGCAAGCCGTTGTGATTGCTCTTCGGCGGTTTGGCGTTCGCGCTGCAAGTCGCGCACAGTCACCATCAAAGTCTTTTCAGAATTGAGAAGTTTCTCTTCCTGCTTTTTCAAATCTGAAATGTCTGTGCCCACAGAAACAAATCCGCCGTCCTTTGTGCGGCGCTCGTTGATTTGCAGCCATCGACCATCAGCCAATTGCACTTCGATGGAACGCGCACCTGAACGGTCATTCATTTCCCCTGGCACATATTGTTTCACCAAAGGTTCCCGCGCCGCGCGCGCGACATCATCGTAAGGTGTTCCAGGCTCACAGGCTTTCATCGGCAGGGAATGAAACTGTTGATATTTGCTATTGCACAAAACAAGCTTGCTATCTGTATCCCACAACACAAATGCTTCTGAGATATTCTCAATTGCATCTTTCAAACGAACTTCGGCATCCTTGTTTTGTTTGTCGAGTTGCTTTTGCCGAGACACATCAAACACAATTCCCACCAAATGCGGGTCATGCGCCGTGTCACCTGGCGCGAGTGCAGCACGGGCGCGTAACCACACCCAGCCATTGTTTTCATGTCGCATACGGAATTCATGATCAAAAACCTTGGCTTGGCCCGAAAGCAAGGCCTCAGCTAAATCATCGAGTTTCGCATCATCAGGGTGAATGCGGGACGAGACTTCGCCGAACGTTAGTCTGTGCCCATCTGAGGGTAGCCCTAAAATTTCATACATGGAGGCGGACCAGAAAAACCGGCCCTCGGCTAAATTCCAATCCCATAACCCGCATTGTCCACCGTCTAATGCACTTTCAAGCCGCGTTGTTGCAACGTTCAAAGCGTCATCGGCCTCCGTGGCTTTGGCCGCCTGCCAATAAAATGCAGCAGACTGAAGCGATAAAATCAGAAACGTGACACCGAATAGAACAGCAAGCTGGGTAACGCCATTCTGCCAGGCACTTAACAAGCTGTCTTGCGGATGCAACGCGATCAATGAGCCGGGTACAATACTCAAATTTCGCATTGCGACGAATGCAACTGTGCCATTCGGCAATGCGACTGGTTTCAATTGGTCGCTATCAATTTCTGTCGCCGCAAAGTAACCAGCCCCTAAATAGTCTGCAATGTTCTTGCCAAGCAAAGTGGGAATTTCAGGAACGGAAGCTGTAATTTTGCCTGCCGCGTCCACCAGCAAAAAACTACGGTCAGACTTTGCGGCGGTTGGCGAAAGCACCTTTACCAAATCAGCAGTTGTAAAAGCGGTGGTTGTGCGATTCTCCGCAACCGCATTTTGTGCCAATTCCCTCAACCGCACTGTCGCAAGATCTGCATGAACCAATGTGAGGGCATTTTCATCAGCAAGTTGCCGCTCACGACCCTCGAAAAGTTGTGAAGCAATGGCCGCAGCCAAGGTCAACAAAAACAGAATTGTCATCACAGTTACGAGGCCACGCAAGGCTTTTTCGCTGACCATGAAGCCGCCGCGTCCACTGAAGGGCAGTGGCAAACGCAAAGCGCGTTCTTTCAAAAACAGTTCCCTGATTTGGGCTTTCTGCAACGTTACGGATCCGATACAAAGACGTGGTTTCGCATACGGAACCAGAACTGGTACGCCGCTTCAACAAACGGGCTCCGACGCAATGAAATGCAGGAATACCGCCTGTGAATCTGATTTGCCAACCCCTGAAATGAAGAGTTTCTATTATAATGACTCTCAACCGTTCAATGTTCTTGAAATGATCTCATAAACATCACGCGAAAGTGCGGGGTGCAGCAAAATGGCGTGCATTTCTGCTACGGCATGCACCCTTCGTACCTCATCATAACGCTGCCAGCTGCGGAATGAATTGGCCATCCGGGCGGCCACCTGCGGATTGATGGCATTCAATGTGACGATACTTTCACCGAGCAGCCGGTACCCCGATCCATCGATGGCGTGAAAGCCATGGAGGCTCGTACCTGTAAAGCCGCCAAGAAGCGCATAGACCCGGTTAGGTGTTTTGAATGTGAAAGCTTTGTGGTTCATGAGAATGGAAATTTCGTCGGCTGAGTTGGCCCGGGCGGCATTCAGCAAGAACCATTTGTCAACCAGCAGATGATCATCACTGTGGCGCTGGTAAAAACTGTCCAACATGTCACTGACGCCAGCGTTATGGATTTCGAGCACACTTGCAATGGCTCCAACTTCGCTGGTCATATTGTTGGCGGCATTAAAATTGAGTTTTGCGATATCGATCGCAAGCTCTGGTTCTGCAGCACTCAATAAGGCCAAACTTGCTAAACGCAAACTGCGTTGTCCACTTTGGGCGGCGTCAGGTTTAAACGTGCCCCTGTCAACTGTTGACGCTATAACGACTTGCAATTGAGATGTTAGCGCACGGGCTATCTGCCGCAGAATTTCCTTGCGTGTGCTATGAACCCGTGTGGCATCGACATCAGATTTCAGTTCAGCTGTAATTTCCGCTTCGCTCGGCAGTTGCAACATCAATGTTTTAAATGCATTGTCCAGCGTTGCATCCCGTAAAGTCTGCGAAAGTCCTTGCGCGAATTTTGCTACATTCACGGCTTGCCCATTGTAAGCACCAACCAACAATTGTTTGGCGCAAATCTGAGCGGCTTCCCAGCGGTTGAAGCTATCGTCATCGCGGGCCATTTGAAACAGCAAGTCATCTTCTGTCGCATCGCTTTTCAATACGACGGGAGCGGCAAAACCACGATTGATTGACAACACGGGTCGTTTAGAAATGTTTGGGAATCTGAGACTGGATTTTACCGATGTGAATTCGAAAACGCCATTCACGAGTGAAACATTTTCCTGCGGTTCCAGTGCGTAGTGTTTTCCATCTTCGTCCAGCAACGCCAAGGCAATCGGCATGTGCAACGGTGGCTTTTGCGTTTGTCCTGCTGTGTCGGGCGTATGCTGCGAAAATTCAATCCGAAATTCCTGCTCGGCCTCATCGAAATGCGATTTGACTTCAACAATCGGCGTACCGGCTTGGTCATACCATTTTGAAAAATGCGAGAGATCACGCCCTGAGGCATCCGCCATGCAATGTAAAAAATCTTCAACAGTTGCGGCCTCGCCGTCATGCCGACTGAAATACAAATCTGTGGCAGCGCGAAACGGAATGTCTCCGAGAAGCGTGTGTAACATCCGGCAGATTTCTGCACCTTTTTCATAGATTGTCGGTGTGTAGAAATTATTGATTTCGATATACGAAGACGGCCTGACTGCATGCGCCAAAGGTCCCTGATCTTCTGGAAATTGCCGCGCCCGTAATGTTCTTACATCTTCAATGCGTTTGACGGCGCGCGAACGCAAATCCGACGTGAACTCCTGATCACGGTAAACGGTCAAACCCTCTTTCAAACACAACTGAAACCAATCACGACAGGTAATCCGATTGCCGGTCCAATTGTGGAAATACTCATGCGCGATAATGCGTTCGATATTGATGTAGTCGCTATCCGTCGCAGTATCTGGCCGTGCGAGAATATATTTGTCATTGAAAATATTGAGACCCTTATTCTCCATGGCCCCCATATTAAAATCTGATACCGCAACGATGCTGAACACATCTAAGTCATAAGCCCTGCCAAAGCGGGTTTCATCCCAGCGCATCGACGCAATGAGGCATTCCATAGCCCAGTCACAACGGTCCTCTTTGCCCTTCTCGACATAGATGCCGAGCAAAACCTTATTCCCCTCTATCGTTGTAAAGTTGTCGTGTATCGAAGCCAAGTCTCCAGCGACCAAAGCAAAAAGATAAGTCGGCTTGGGGTGCGGATCGTGCCATTCTGCAAAGTGGAAACTCTCGTTTGCACATTTTCCTTCTGAGATGAGATTTCCATTGCACAAAATCACCGGCAGAGAGGTGGGCGCTTCAATGCGAACTTTGTATGTGGCCATCACGTCGGGGCGGTCATACATAAAGGCGAAGCGGCGGAAGCCCTCTGCCTCCATTTGGGTGCAGTAAGTGCCGCTTGAAAGATAGAGACCTGACAAAGCTGTGTTAGCTTGAGGGTCACAGGATTGCGTGATTTCCAGTTGAAATGCTGAGGTTGGCGGAGCGTGAACTTCGAGTTTTTGATTGGCATGAGTGTATTCAGTTTCGTCGAGCAAATGTTCGTCGATGCGCACGGCCATGAGCCCCAAATTTTCGCCGTCAAGCACAAGTGGGCCAGATTGGTTCTTGCGAGGTGCAAGTTGCATTCGACTACGGATGATTGAATGAGACGGCCCAAGTGTGATGTGAAGATCAACGTGTGACACAATGAATGGGGTTGGGCGGTAGTCCGCAAGGTAAATTGTCTCGGGCATGTATTTTTGACCTGAAGTGTAATCGTTTCGTTTCTAGCTATTGTTCAACACGGACTCTACGATTCTAATATAACCATTTGCATCCCAAGCCGAGCGCCCAATAAACAGTCCATCAATGTGAGACTGGCTGGCAAGTGCCACGCAATTGCTGGGGTTCACGCTTCCGCCGTATAAAATCGGAAGAGTTCCACCTGTAATGGACACGACCAAATCAGCTATTTTAATGTGCTGTTCATTCGCAAACTCAGGTGTTGCAGGAATGCCGCCTTCACCAATTGACCAAACTGGTTCATAGGCAATGATGACGTTTCGCTGCGCATCATTGGTGACATATTTCAACAAGCCGCGCACTTGGCGTTCCAAGGCCGCCTCCGTTTGCCCTGAATCAAATTCTTCTTTTGTATCGCCGATGCACACCAAAGCTGTAAGACCATGGTTCACCGCCGCTCGCGTTTTCAGCGCTACGGTCTCGTCAGTCTCACCAAAAAATGTCCGGCGTTCGCTATGGCCGATTTCAACCAGTGTCGCGCCGCAGTCTTTGATCATCACAGGTGATACTTCTCCCGTCCAAGCCCCCGCATCAGACCAATGCATGTTTTGGGCCCCAACGCGAAAACGGGTTTCTGCAAGTTTCGCCGCAACATCTGCAATATAGGGAAATGGTGGAATGACGAACGGTTGCACGTTGCTATTGTGAGCAATATCTGACGCTTTCACCGTGTCAGCAAACAGATGCGCATCAGCCCGCAACTTGTTCATTTTCCAAGATGTGCCAATCCAAGGAATTTTGCGGGTCATTAGTTGAATCCTGTTTTCGTATGCGGCGCCCAATAAGCAACAGACTCGCGCAAAGCCGCAATCACGTTTCTGTCGCTAGGCTCCCGCTCGCGGAACGCCAGTTCAAGACACAATTCATTGTTACTTCCACCACCGGCCTTTATTGCATTAATCAAATCTTGCGGCGTAATCCGACCGTTCTCGTTGTATTGCGCAGTAAACGGCCAGTGGCCGCCTTTGTTCATGGTTGATTGTTTAATGTGAATAATGGGAGATTGCGTGGCGAAATCCTTGGCCCAGGCATATGGATCGACGTCTCTCGGATTGGGAGACGAAACATCTCCATGATCAATGTCGACCATGGGCACCAAGGGTAAGGGCAGGGCTGCCGCATTGATCCAATTCTGCAAATCCCGCGTCGCTTGCAAAGTGTGGCCCAACTCCCGTGCGACGGACATCGGTTCCCAGAACAAATATTTCAGCCCACGCCGTGCCGCATGCTCAGCAACGTCGCGCCAACAATTCAGTGCAAGATCCATTATAGCCTTGTATCTCGCAGGGTCGTCCATGTCGTGATAGGTGAGAATGGCAAATTGGGTGCCGATGGCCGGACAATCCAAGTCTGCCGCAATGTCTGCATAGGTTTTGAACCACTGCACATAATAGGCCCGCACGTCTGCGTCAGGGTGGCCGAAATGATTGAGCCTGCCATAGGGACCGGTCATGGCCGAAGTGACCTTGGCTTTTTTCGCCGCAAGCGCTTTGCCCATACGCGCAGTGAACCGGGAAATAGTTTTTGCATCCCAAGAGGGGTTGATGAATTCATGCACCAACTGAATATGGCCAATGCCAATCTCATCGGTGAGAACACCAACACATTCTTCCGGTTCGGCAAACCGGTTCACCAGTGGGTTTGTGTTTACAGAAAGTGTAAATGTCATGATCTACTCTTGCTGCAAATCATAGAATGATGCAACATTTGATCATATGAAATTCGAATGTAACATAAATGAATGACGCGGTCATCATCGGCATTGATGCCGGCACCTCCGTCATAAAGTCGGTTGCCTTCGCAACCGACGGCACACAATTGGCTTCTGCAGCAGCTGCCAATAGCTATATGACCTTGGCTGACGGCGGGGCCGAACAGGATATGTCCCGGACTTGGTCTGATGCGTCAGTAACTCTCAAACAACTCGCAGACAAAATTCCAAACCTCGCGGCCCGCGTTATTGCCATTTCGGTCACGGGGCAGGGCGATGGCATGTGGCTGATTGATAAAGCTGGAGAGCCGGTTGCCCCTGCCTGGCTTTGGTTGGATGCGCGGGCCGCAGATATTGTTGAAGAGTTTACAACATCGGAGAATTACGCGGCTCATTATCAACGCACCGGAACGGGCGTCAATGTTTGCCAGATGAGCGTGCAATTGGCGTGGATGCAGCGCCATCGACCAGACGTTCTGGCCAAAGCCAGCCATGCCTTTCATTGCAAGGATTGGATTTACTTCAAACTCACGGGCGACCGAAAAACCGATCCGTCGGAGGCCAACTTCACCTTTGGAAATTTCAAAAGTCGGGACTACCAACTTGATATTCTTGATCAACTGAATGCAACAAATGCGAAACCTCTGATCACGCCAACCATTGATGGCATAATTGACTGCGGATATTTGACAGCAGGCGCTGCAACGGTCACGGGGTTGCGGCAGGGAACGCCAATCGCTTTGGGCTATGTCGACGTGCTGTGCACGGGTCTGGGTGGCGGCTTGTTTGATCCTTCGGGCAAATCCGGCTGCACCATTGTGGGCTCGACAGGCATGCACATGCGGTTGAAAACCGACGTGGCAAGTGTTTCGTTGAACGCCGAAAAATCGGGATACACCATGGCCTTTCCAGTGCCCGGCATGGTGGCGCAAATCCAATCCAACATGGCTTCCACGTTGAACATCGATTGGTTGCTGGATGTGGCGCGTGGCATTTTGCGGGATCAAGGATTGGATCGCAGCAGGTCCGACTTGCTGCAGAACTTGGATGACAAAGTTTGGCAGCGCCAACCGGCGAAACTTTTGTATCAGCCCTATATTTCCAAAGCCGGTGAGCGCGGCCCCTTCATGGAACCCGCAGCACGTGCTACTTTTAGCGGCCTTGATACGACGGCAGATTACTTTGACATGATGCGCAGTGTGTTCGAGGGCCTGGCCTATGCTGCTCGTGATTGTTATGCAGCGATGGGTGAAATTCCCAGGGAAATTCGCATCACCGGTGGTGCTGCCCGCTCGAAAGCTTTGCGCAGTATTTTGGCCAGCACCCTGAACGCCACGGTTCGTAGTGTGACGCGCGAAGAAGCGGGTGCGGCGGGTGCCGCGATGATTGCAGCTGTTCAACAAAAAATTTACTCCGACATGGCGGCTTGTGCGGCGGACTGGGTAAACCCGCATATTGGCGCGGCAACGCTGCCTGATAGTGAACTCACTCACATTTATAATCAAACGTTCCCCCATTATGTTGAAACACGAAAAGCCATGCGCCCGATTTGGCGTGGGCTCGCCAGAGGTGCCGAATGATACGAAAAATCGCCATCATTGGAGATCGCTTTATGCTCTCTGACATGTTCGAAGCCGCAGTACTTTCGAAATGCAAAGATATTAATCTCGACATCACCAAGCATGATTTACCGTGGCCTGACCAAGCTATGGAACATGGTTATGCGGCAGCAGGCATGGATGGATTGAAAGAGTATATGGGTTCTGCCGATGAAGTGCTTGCCCATACCGGCGATGCTGAAATTCTGATTACTCAATTGGCACCGCTTTCTGCTGCGATCATGCAGGAACTACCGAATTTGAAGTTCGTCGCCGTGTCGCGCGGCGGGCCCGTGAACATTGATATGAATGCGGCACGTGAACGTGGCATTGTTGTTGTGAATACACCGGGCCGCAATGCTTCGGCGGTCGCTGAGTTTACCATCGGTGCCATGCTGGCCGAAACCCGCAACATTACAAAAGGCCACGATGCGCTGCGCAAAGGCGAATATCGCGGTGACTTGTATCGCGCCGATGTCACAGGCCGCGAGTTGCATGAAATGACCGTAGGCTTGATCGGTTATGGCGAGGTAGGGCGGCGCGTGGTCAAACTGCTGAAAGCCTTTGGCTGTCGCATTTTGGTGGCCGATCCTTATGTACAGCTTTCTGCCGATGACTTGCGTGACGGCGTGGTACAAACCTCCTTCGAAACCCTGCTGGCTGAAGCCGATGTGATTTCCTTGCATGCCCGTGTGACTCCTGAAACCACCAAGATGATCAACGAGGACACGCTGCGCAAAATGAAGCCGGATGCAACGCTGGTCAACACGGCGCGTGGGCCGCTGCTGGATTATGAAGCACTTTACCGTGTTATGGTTGAAGGGCATTTGCGCGGTGCGATGCTCGAAACATTCGCGATTGAACCGGTGCCGCCGGATTGGCCATTGTTGCAGTTGCCGAACATTACGCTGACACCTCATATTGCCGGTGCATCGGTACATACTGTTCGCAATGCTGCTGATAAAGCCGCCGAGGAAGTGCGCCGTTATCTGGCAGGCGAGCCCGCCGTCAACCGCTGCTGATTTGCGCGAAAATGAATGATTTTCGCGATGGTGAATCAAGCCGTCTTGCATTTCACGTGGCCGCGGTCATAAAGGCGCAAAGTTTTTGCAGGAGAGTAATATGAAAGCCAAACTCGGCATGTCGCCTATTGCATGGTGGAACGATGACCTCAAGGAACTCAGCGATGACGTGTCGCTGGAGGAATGCCTGCGCCAGTCGCGTTCTGCGGGTTTTACGGGCATGGAAATGGGCCGCCGTTTTCCGTCTGATCCTGCCGTGATGTTGCCGATTTTGAAAGCTGCTGACGTCACATTGTGTGGCGGTTGGTTCTCCGGAACTTTGGTGGATGATGATCTGGCGTCCAACAAAACCCGCATTCAGCCAATGATCGAACTGTTCAAGGCGGTCAATGCGCCATGTATTGTTTATGGTGA
>JAYUQS010000111.1:0-12178 GCA_043756645.1 Hyphomicrobiales bacterium
CCCTCCTGAAAAGGAAAACAAAGAACTCACCTGGCCAAACTGGCCAATGAAAATGCGCACATCGTCATCACAGGGCGAAGGCGCCATTCGTGATTTCGCCGTGGCAACCATTGCCTTGGAAGGTGAAGGCGGCCAGGTCAAAACCTTGAAATGTGCGAGAGCAGGTTCAGATTTTAAACCCGTTGCAGGCACCGAATTCGATCTGAAAGCCGACCTCGTATTGCTCGCCATGGGCTTTGTGCACCCTGTGCATGACGGCATGGTGAAAAACCTCGGCGTCAAGCTCGATGGCCGCGGCAATGTCGAAGCCAACATGCTGAACTACAAAACCTCAGTCGAAAAAGTCTTTGCAGCGGGTGACACCCGCCGTGGTCAATCACTGGTGGTATGGGCGATCCGTGAGGGACGACAAGCCGCCCGCGCCGTTGACGAGTATTTGATGGGATCGACGACACTTCCACGCTAAGATGGACATATGATAGCGCGTCGCGAGTTTGTGTTAGGTTTTTTAGGGCTGGCTTTGGCTGGTCCGGCAAGTGCTGAAGAATTCCCGATCAATTGGCCTGATCGCGAAAAAGTCAGTGCCCAATTCCGTCCCCGAATTTTAAAATACGAAACCACGGAAGCGCCCGGAACGATCATCATCGATTCCAACAAGAAGTTTCTCTACCTTATTCTTGAAGGCGGCAAAGCCCGCCGTTACGGTGTGGGGGTGGGCAAGGACGGCTTCCGTTGGTCTGGCACTGCGACGATCAAGCGCAAAGCCAAGTGGCCGAAGTGGACTCCGACAAAAGAACAAATCGAACGTGTCCCCAATTACAAACAATGGGCAAATGGCTATCCTGGCGGCCCCTATAATCCGCTGGGTGCCCGCGCACTCTATTTATTCGACGGTGATAAAGACACGCAATACCGCATTCACGGCACCACCGAACCTTTCACCATCGGAAAACGGGTTTCGTCAGGTTGCTTGCGTATGTTGAATGTTGATGTGGCTGATTTGTTTGAACGTGTTCCGGTTGGCACAAAAGTAATCGTCAAGTAGCGACTGCTATTTCACTTCAGGAACAGTAAAATCATCAAACCGTCCGGCGGGTGCAGAGCCAGTCAGGCCGAGCTCAAACAACCGTTGAGCTTGCGAACCCGGCAAGGCACGGACAGTAGAACCTACAGTATCTGTAGACTGAATTTGCGCCGCAGTTCTCACAGCAATTGACACCGGAGCTTTTTCAATGGGCTGCACCACGTCAGCCTTGAACGTAAAATCCTCACCATCTAAGCCTGCCTGGCCCAAACTGGGCGGAACAGCCACAACCGTAATTGATTCAGCAGGTGCCGGCGTTGGAACAGCAGCAACAACAGCGGGAGCCGTTTCCTGAACAGCGGGAGTGGCAGCAGCAACCAGCGGTGCCGCGCCTGCCTCAAGCGCTTTTACAGCCCCTAAAACCAATTGTCCAAAACGGTTGTTGCCCACTTTCATGAATTTGATGCCATCACTTTCCCGCAGCTTCCGCTCATTGCCAGTGTCATCGGGGCCACGATCAACAAATGTCCCATCAGGTCCCACAAAAAACGGCCTTACATCCATATAATGACCACCAGCTACAGTAACGCGCGCGCTATGCAGGTCATTCAAATAGCGCATATCTGCATCAAACACCGCGTTGGCCATAGGTGGCAGGCTGATCCAAAATGTCTTGGCCCCCGCAAACTTTGCTGAATTCAACACCTTGTCTACGGCTGCCACATAAGCCTTCTCCCAACCGGGAGCTTTGAACACATGGCGGATATTTCCGTCCCGAATGTCTTGCCGATCATTCACCCCTAGCAGCACCACCATGGCATCAATGGGCGCATTCTCAACAATTTTTGGAATAGCCGCAGCCCAATCATAAACCTCCGGCCGCGCAAGGCCCGACGATTCATTAAAGCGGTTGAGAATTTCAAATCTCGGATCAGCTTCTGCCATGCGCATCATGCCGTTACCTAAGCCACCAGCCAAGCCATCACCAATCACGAGGATACGATAGACTCCATCCTCTCCGCCTAAACTTGGCGCCACAGTTTGCGGAGGGTTGATCACTTGCGGAGGCAACGGCGACGCCTCAGATCCCATCAATGGTTCTTGCTGTGCAAGAGCCAAGCCTGCAGAAAGCAAGCTCAATACAATCGCCAACCAGACAAAAACTGTTTTCATAAATCCAATGCTACTTGCCTTTGCGCAAACGCTCAAGCACCTTACGCGACGGCGTGCCGTTCATGTCCATGCCCACTTTGTTTTGAAAGCCCATTACCGCTTCATAGGTGCGCGCACCAAAGCGGCCATCAGCGCCACCGGTTTCAAAGCCCTGTGCCGACAAACGCTTTTGCATTTCCACGCGTTCCTCAAAACTCAAGTCGAAGGCCACCGCAGGCCAATTGGCTTGAATATCAGCACCGCCCCGAATGCGGTCGCCCAAATGCCCCACGGCCACTGCGTAAGAGTGCGACAAATTATAATCCATGATCGACAGGAAATTCCGTGTCACCAAAAACGCTGGGCCATCAATGCCCTGCGGAATCATCACAAAAGCTTCGGCTTGTGGCGCATTGAATTTCGGCACGACTGCTGGCTTGATACCAAGTTTCACCCAAACTGATACGGGCCGCCAATGAGAACGCCCAATCAAGCTGCGGTCGAAATTTTCAGGCAGTTTCACTTCCCACCCCCAAGGCCGATCTGCTTTCCAGCCGGCTTTCGCCAGATAATTCGCTGTTGACGCAAGAGCATCTTCTTTCGACCCCCAAATGTCGCGCTTGCCATCACCCGTCCAATCGACAGCAAAAGACAAATAGGAATTCGGAATGAATTGCGTGTGCCCCATCGCCGCCGCCCAAGAGCCTGTGAAATTATCGGGCTGACGCATGCCGGACTTCAAAATTTTAAACGCTGCGATGATTTCTTTCTTCGCAAAATCACGTTTGCGCCCGGCATAAATCAAAGTGGCGAGTGAGCGCATGACACTCATCGAGCCTTTGTCTTTGCCAAAGTTTGACTCCATCCCCCAAATGCCAAGCAGGATGTGCTGATCAACACCGTATTTCTTTTCGATTGCCGCCAACAACTTGGCATTCTCAACCTTCATGGTTTTCCCCGTGTCCATCCGGATCGGGGTCACTGCCTTGGCCAAATACTCAGACGTGGTAGAGGTGAATTCAGGCTGTGTCTTCGCCAGTTTTAAAACTGCAGCGTCGGGCTCAGTGATGCCTTCAAAAGCACGGTCAAACAACTCACGCGAAACGCCTGATGATTTCACATGCGGCCAAATGATGTTCTGGATGAACGTCTCAAACTTTGCGTCAGCTAAAGCAGGTCCAGTCATCACCAACAAGCCACACAAGGCAGCACCAATCAGTTTCCGCATCAAAAGATCTCCCGCGAGGTCAAAAGCGATTCGCCTCAACCAACATTAACACCTACAGGGAGTTTAGTTTTTGCGCAAAATGCGACCCAATTCAGGCAGCGTTGCGCTGCATCAAATGTTGTTCCCAGCGCAGCGCTGAATCGACAATAAAATCGAGGTCGGCGTGCTTTGGTTTCCAGCCCAAAATTTCACGGGCTTTGTCAGCACCCGCCACAATGCCAGCAGGATCGCCAGCACGGCGTGGGCCATACTTCACATTCAAAGGCGCACCATTCACGCGCTCAACGGCTTTGATAACCTCAAGCACAGAAAAACCTTTGCCATAGCCACAATTAAAAATACCCGATTCTCCACCACATTTGAGATGTGACAGCGCATCCATATGGGCAGAGATCAAATCGCTGACATGGATATAGTCACGCACACAGGTGCCATCTGGTGTTTCGTAGTCGGTTCCAAACACTTCCATCCCCGCCCTCTGGCCTAAAGCCGTTTGCGCCGCAACCTTGATAAGATGTGTGGCACGTGGTGTGGACTGGCCCGACCGTCCTTTAGGGTCAGCGCCCGCTACATTAAAATAGCGAAGCGCTACATAATTCAATCCATAAGCAGCATAAGAATCCCGCAGCATCTGTTCGGTCATCCACTTTGATGTGCCATACGGCGAAATCGGTGCAGGCGTTTCAGTTTCATTCACCGGCAGTGTGCGTGGGTTGCCATAAACTGCGGCGGTCGAAGAAAAAATGAAGTTCTTAATGTCGGATTTAACCGCACAGTGCATGAGATTGCGGGAGTTCACGGTGTTGTTTAAATAATAACCGAGCGGATCAGAGACTGAATCTGGAACCACAATGGAACCGGCAAAATGCACAACGGCGTCGACTTTGTGTTCTTTCATGACCTGCAACACCAGCTCTTCATTGCCGATGTCACCTTTCACCAATGTGGCAGCAGGAGCTACCGCCCATTGAAAACCTGTGGTAAGGTTATCGAGGACAACAGTGTCGATACCGGCATCCGTCAAAGCCAACACCATGTGGCTGCCAATATAACCTGCACCACCCGATACCAAAACCGTCATAATTTTATCCCTTAACCTGAAATCAATACCGTAGGTTTAGTACAATTGGACAGAAACCGCGTTAAAGCCGGTTAAGCATTTTGTTTATCAGTTAAGGTTTAGTAAACATGCAGCGTCCTATCCGCAAAGCCGTATTCCCTGTCGCCGGTCTTGGTACCCGTTTTTTACCTGCCACCAAGGCTATGCCCAAAGAAATGTTGACGGTGGTGGATCGCCCCCTGATCCAGATCGTTGTGGATGAGGCGCGTGAAGCGGGCATTGAACATTTGATCTTTGTCACGGGCCGCAACAAGTCGGTGATCGAAGATCACTTCGATAAGCAATATGAACTTGAATCCACCCTTCGCAAACGCGGCAAGTCAATTGAACTGGAAATGTTAGAGATGGACTTGCCGGGTGCGGGTCAAACCAGCTTCACCCGCCAGCAGGAACCATTGGGTTTGGGCCACGCCATTTGGTGTGCAAGAAATCTCGTCGGCAATGAACCTTTTGCAGTGCTGTTACCAGACATGATTATGAAAGCCGAGCCCGGTTGTTTGAAACAAATGGTCGATGTCTATCATGAACGCGGTGGCGGCAATGTGCTGGCGGTTGAAGAGACCGCTTGGGAGCACGTGCACCGTTATGGTATCGTTAGCCCTAAGGACTGGCAAGACAATCACTTCACGATCGATGGCATGGTGGAAAAGCCAAAGCGCGAGGCCGCCCCTTCAAACCTTATGATTTCAGGCCGCTATATTCTCCAGCCTGAAATCTTTGCTGAAATTGAAAAGCAGGAACCAGGCTCCGGCGGAGAAATCCAGATCACCGATGCCATGATCCGCTTGATAGCGACACAGCCCTTCCATGGCCTCAAATACAAAGGCGTGACTTACGACTGCGGCGACAAGATCGGCTTCCTCTCTGCCAATGTGGCCTTTGCTTTGGAGCATGACGTTCTGGGACCAGCCTTCCGTTTGGCCTTGGAACAAACGATTGCAACGCATGGCGGTTTCCTGCGTTGGGATGCCTCGTCCGGCCTCGCCGACATTCTGGAAAAATTGAGACACGAAGCGCCAGTCGATCACGTTGAAGCTGATCATCTTGACCAGGCCTTGCCTCATTCGGCGTAATATCAACGACGCAATATTATACTCGCCAACAGGCGGTGGTCATCATAACCATCGCTTGCTGACGTGCCCTGCACAAATGCGTGTTCGTAGCTCGTGCCTAAGATGACATAGGGATTGGCAGTCCAATTCAATCCCAAAGTACTATCTGTGCTCAATGATGTTTCTCCGTCACTACGCTCAACCCCAAAACGCAAACTAGTAATGAGATCGAGATTTTCCCGCAAAGCATGGGTGGCGGTCACGCCTGCAGTCCAGTTTTGGGTGCCTGAAACCCCTGCCGCCACGGTTTCGCTCAAGCTCGCACCGGCGCTGAATTCAAAGCGTGTCAAATCGGTCGGTTGCCATGTCACATTGGCCTGCAAACCCGGCACGAGTGCGGTTCCAAGACTATCATCAGAATAATCACGCAGCTCCAAAGAAGCAGCAAGTTGGCCGCTCCACAGCGGTTCATCTGCGAGCGTCACACCTGCACTCAAACGCAAACCTTGCGAATTGCGGGCAGTTCCAGTGCGGTCGCGTTTTTTATCATACAATCTAGGCTCATAAGCAACTTCACCAAAGGGTTGAATTTTGCCACCGGTTTTGAGGCCAACACGCGCAGCAACAGAAAGTTGTGTATAATTCCGGTCTTTATTGTCTTCTGTGCCGCCGCCCGAAAGATCAACATCACCATACAAATTGCGCGACAATCCAAACCGCAAACGCCCTTCAACACCGCCAAAGTCATGTGTCACCCCGGCATTGGCTGTCAAAACATGGTCAAGTCTGGAACCGGTTGCTGTGGCAGGTAATTCGCTGTCTTCAATCCCTGTCGACGTAGCCGCGAAACTCCAATCAATATCGCTTGTGGTCTGACGCCGCACATCCAGACGCAAGGCCCCTTGCACCGAACCGGCGACAGAATTGATATCGCTATTGCCAAGAAACTGTTGGCCTTCAAACGAGGCTGATCCGGTGAGACTGTGGCGCACCCAATTGCTTTCAATGCGCAACTGCGGCTTTATCCGTAACGACCCATCGGCCTTTGCCCCCGATGAAGCACGGCGCGCGTTCGACGATAAGGCTGTGCCGATTTCAAGCGATGGATAAAGCCGGAATGCGCCTGCAGGCAATCCTTGGGCAGCATAGGCATCAATGTCTGATGTCACGCGACGGGGCGAATCTGTACTATCATCGCCAATCGTGATCTCATTTGGTGGAGGCGGTGGCATAACCTCCTCCTCACTAACATCCGTATCCATGCGCAGTTCATCTTCTGCCGCTTGCCCATGAGCCAGTGGTGCTACCCCGCAAAGCAGGATAACTGTTGTGAACTTCCAAACTGATGTCGACACACACTTCATTTCAGCAAAACCCTAGCGGGAATATGGTTAACCGTTTATTGAAGCGCTGTGCCAACCCACAATAATTCAGGTCCAAAAAATGATTATTTCTGCTGCCCGCCGCACCATTGAAGTTGAAACAGCAGGTATGAACGCCCTGTCTGCGGCTTTGCACGGCCAACTGGGCGGCGATGTTGAGGCAGCAGTTAGCACCATCCTCAAAGCCAGCGGGCGTGTCATTGTGTCTGGCATGGGCAAGAGCGGACACATTGGGCGCAAAATTGCAGCTACACTTGCGTCGACCGGAACGCCCGCTTCGTTTGTACATCCTGCAGAAGCAAGCCACGGCGACCTTGGCATGATCACGTCCAACGACGTTGTGTTGCTCTTGTCCAATTCCGGCGAGTCGGCTGAGTTGAAAGATATTCTGAACTATTGCGCCCGCTTTTCTGTGCCAATGATTGCGATCACCGCCAATGCCACCAGCACCATGGGCCGGGCTGCTGACATTGTGCTGCAATTGCCAAAAGTGCAGGAAGCCTGCCCCAACGGACTGGCACCCACCACTTCTACTTTGCTGCAACTGGCTTTGGGCGATGCAATCGCCATGGCCCTGCTGGAAGCCAAAGGGTTTACCGCCGATGATTTCCGCAACTATCATCCCGGTGGAAAACTAGGCGCGCGCATCAAACACGCACGTGACATCATGCACCGCGACGGCGATTTGCCCTTGGCGAAAACCGGAACCAGTATCAACGATGCGATTTTGGTACTGTCGGACAAGCGTTTTGGCTGTGTCGGAATTGTTGATGGTTTTGGTGTTTTGGTTGGCATCGTCACCGACGGCGATCTGCGTCGCAACTTGAATATTGATATGTCCACATGCCGCGTCGAAGCCATCATGACCCGTAACCCGACAACCATTTCCAGTCATGTTTTGGCAGCGGAAGTGATCGAATTGATCAACACCAAACGCATTACGGCGGTGTTTGTTGTTGATGCAAACAACAAGCCTGAAGGCCTGATCCACATCCATGATTTGCTGCGCGAAGGTGTGAGTTAAGCTCTGGCACCTCCCACTCAAATCCGCTGGGGGTTGCTTTGTAGGTCTCAGACTGGCTAGGCTGGTGGCATCGTTAACAGCCAACAGAGGAAATCTTGCGTGTAAAAATTTCGGAAAAATCCATTTCGGCGCTGCTTGATCGGGAAAAATCCCACTACGTTCAACGCAACAGCACGTCGGCAACGCTTTCCGAAAAATCAGCACGACATTGGCTCCGCGGTGTTCCCATGCATTGGATGGTGGATTGGGGAACGCCTTTTCCACTCTTCATCTCTCATGCCGAGGGCGCCACACTGACCAGTGCAGATGGTCACTCCTATGTCGATTTTTGCTTGGGCGACAGCGGTGCCATGTTCGGCCATTCGCCCCCCGCTATAGCCGAAACCTTGGCGCGGGAAGGTGCCCGCGGTCTCACCACCATGCTGCCTTCTGAGGATGCAGTTGGAGTTGGTGCTTTGTTGGAGAACCGTTTCGGGCTTCCGGTTTGGCAGATCACGGCCACTGCGTCCGATGCCAACCGCGCCGTCCTGCGCTGGTGCCGCGCCATCACAGGCCGCAAGAAAATTCTTGTGTTCAATCATTGCTACCATGGCTGTGTTGATGACACTTTCATCACGGCTGACCATGGCAAAGTGAAAATGGTAGATGGTTTGGTGGGTGAACCGCGTGACCTCACAGCCTTTACCAAAGTGGTAGAGTTCAATGACATCGCCGCACTTGAAGCGGCCTTGGCACCAGGTGACGTGGCTTGCGTTTTGGCAGAACCCGTGATGACCAATATCGGCATGGTGTTGCCGGACGCAGGTTTTCTGGAAAAGCTGCGTCAACTGACCATTAACACTGGCACACTGCTGATCCTCGATGAAACCCACACACTTTCGTCCGGCCCCGGCGGTTATGCCCGCGAGCACAATATTGAGCCTGACGGACTTGTCTTCGGCAAACCCATTGCCGGCGGCATTCCAGCGGCGGCTTATGGTTTTTCTAAAGACGTTGCCACGTGGATCCGAAATTACCTTCGCTACAATGGTGAAGGCCGTTCGGGTATCGGCACAACTTTGTCCGGTTCCCGCATTCAACTCGCACTGATTAAAACCGTGCTCACAGAATTTTTCACACAGGAGGCATTCGCCCCGCTGATCGCACTCGCCACGCGACTGGAACGCGGGATTGCGGATGTCATCATCAAATATGGCTTGGACTGGCACGTCACCCGTGTCGGTGCGCGCGTTGAGTTCATGTGTTGCCCAACCCCGCCCCGCAATGGCTACGAAGCCTCGCAAGTGATACACCAGCCCATTGATGTGGCGGTGCATCACTATCTTTTGAACCGTGGCGTGGTGATGACACCCTTCCACAATATGATGCTGATATGCCCCGCCACCACGGCGGAAAATGTTGAACAGCTTTTGCAAGCGCTCGATGATTGCATATCGGAACTGACCCGCTGAACACTTTGCGATACGCAAAGTTGGAGACATAAAATGAGTCAATTTGTAACCCCGAAACAAGGCCCTGAGGCACAAGCCTTTCTGGATGCCAATCCTGATATTGAAAGCATTCACATTGTCTGGACCGACTTGTGCGGCGTGGTGCGCGGCAAGGTTCTGCGCCGTGATGAACTCGTTCCGGCCTTCAAAGATGGCCGCTTCATTCCGATCTCGGCACTTGTGTTGGATGTGACGGGACAGGATGTTCCCGAAACCGGTTTGGTGTTTGATGAGGGCGACCGTGACGTTTTGTTCTGGCCGGTCAACCATTCGCTGAAACGCATTCCCTGGATGGATGTGCCATCCGCGCAATATGTGGCAAAGGTGCATGACCTTGATGGCATTCCGCATTACGCTGATCCGCGCAATGTGCTGGAAGGCATCGTCGCTCGTTTTCAGCAGGAGCTGAAAATGACGCCTGTCGGTGCCATTGAACTTGAATTTTTCCTGATGGACCGGAAGTCCGCACTCGAAGGCAATCCGCGCCCGCCCCAGGCTTTGGTCAACGAAGCGCGTCCGCAACATTACCAAGCCTATCTGCTGCAGGACACCGATGACTTCGCACCCTTCTTCAAAGATCTCTATGCCATGTGCGAAATCCAGGATTTGCCCGCCAAGACTTTGATTTCCGAATATGCACCGGGACAAATGGAAATTGTGCTGCGCCACCGCAATGACGTTTTGAAAGCCTGCGATGAAGGCATCATGCTGAAACGCGTCATCAAGGCAACGGCTGAAAAGCATGGCCTCTGCGCTACATTTATGGCCAAGCCCTATGCCGAATGGACGGGATCGGGCATGCATGTGCATGTGAGTTTGGAGGATGCTGACGGAAACAATCTTTTTGCGGCAGAAGACCCAACACAGAATGAATTGCTCTTGAATGCCATTGGTGGTTTGAAAACCTCGATGGCGGAATCGATGTTGATCTTCGCTCCCAACGCCAACTCCTACCGGCGCTTTCGCAAAAATTCTTATGCGCCTGTGGCTGCAAATTGGGGCGTCAACAATCGCACGGTATCCCTGCGCGTGCCTGCGGGTTCGCCCAAAGCCTGCCACATCGAACACCGGCCAAGTGGAGCCGACGCCAACCCTTATTTGGTGATGGCAGCGATTTTGGCGGGCATGCATTACGGCATCACCGAAAAGTCTGACCCCGGCAACCCCATCGTCGGCAATGGCTATGAAAAGCGCGCCAAATATATTCCCGGCAATTGGTATGAGGCCATAGACGCGCTGTGGCGTGCCCCCATCCTGAAGGAATATTTCGGCAAGGCCTTTATCGATACCTTCTGCACCGTGAAGGAGGCCGAGGCTGACCGCTTCTACCATGAACCCTTCAAGCGTGACTTCGATTGGTACCTGCGCACGGTTTAATCCGCCAGAGGCCGGTTTTTCACGCTTGCGAAACCGGTTTTTTTGCCCTAAATGGCGTTCGTTATAACGAACGGTACTTTCATGACTGACGCACCAGCCCATCTCGACGTTATCCCCACCGGCATGCTGGCCGAAAAGGTGACAGAGGTTCAACATTACACAGACCGCCTGTTCCGCTTCCGGATTACCAGGCCGCAAAGCTTGCGCTTCCGTTCCGGCGAATTCCTGATGATCGGTCTGCCCAATGCGCAAAAGCCTGTCATGCGGGCATATTCAGTGGCGTCTCCGTCCTGGGATGAAGAATTGGAGTTCTTTTCCATCAAAGTGCCGGGTGGCCCGCTGACCGAACACTTGCAGAAAATCAAAGTGGGGGACACCATCATCATGCGCCCCAAGCCCACCGGCACGCTGGTGAATGATGCGCTGATTCCGGGAAAACGCCTGTTCTGTTTTTCAACCGGCACTGGCTTTGCGCCCTTCGCCAGCCTGATCCGCGACCCCGAGACATATGAGAAATTCGAAACCGTCATCGCCACCCACACCTGCCGCGAAGCCGATGAGTTGAAATATTCGAGCGACACCGTTGCCGCCACGCTGAGTGACGAACTGGTGGGCGAATTGGCGCAAGGACGTTTAAAATATTTCCCCTCGACAACCCGCGAAACTACCGAACACATGGGCCGCATCACCACGCTGATCGAGAATGGTGAATTCTTCCGTGCACTGAACATTTCAGGCCTGAACGCCGAAACCGACCGCATCATGATCTGCGGCTCCATGCACTTCATGAAAGACATCCGCGCCCTGATTGAGCCCTTGGGCTTTGTTGAGGGATCAAACAATGAGCCAGGAAGCTTTGTGGTGGAACGGGCGTTTGTGGGGTGACGACACACTTCCCTCACCTGCCTCACGTTGTTCGGCGTCCTCTCCCGTAAACGGGAGAGGTGTAGCATAGGCGTGTTTCCTTCACCTCTCCCGTTTACGGGAGAGGACGCTGAGGGGACCGAAGCAGGTGAGGGCCGTGTTAAGGCGGTTTGAAAATAAGGTGAGGGGATGTTCCCGTCCGGGCTTCAAGCCAGCATGCGGTAGAATAGAAGATGTAGTGTGTTCGGCTTGTAGCCCAACATCTACTCACGCGAAAGCGTGCAGTAGCCTCTTTCGAGAGAAACGCAGCGATTTTGGCCGAAATTTCGGTACGGTTGTTTGTTCCGGCGCTTTTCACACCGGCAACCGCCCAGGGCATGCACTCGCAGAGGCGCACGCTTGCTGCCAGACCGGGGTCTGGACTGATGCTGACGCGGCGCGGGTTGCTACAGTACAAAGACAGCA
>JAYUQS010000112.1:0-12090 GCA_043756645.1 Hyphomicrobiales bacterium
CTCGGAGGAAACCCAAGTGTTCGGTGCGATGGATTCAGGGGCCAAACATTTTGTCACCCCCGGCACCCATAGCAAATGGATTGACGTTGAAGACGGCAAGATCACCAACTTCGCCACCTATGTAACGGGCGAAACCTTCGCCGTGATGAAAGCCCATTCAATCCTTGGCCGCCTGATGGCCAATGATGTGGATGATGAGCACGCTTTTCTCAATGGCATTGATCGCGCTTTTGCTGACCCCGCAGGCCTGCTGCACAATTTATTCTCCGCCCGCAGCTTGGGCCTTTATCAAGAACTGCCGCCTGAAAAAATCTCGTCCTATCTTTCTGGTTTGATTATCGGCGCTGAAATTGGTCACGCCATTTCAATGCGCGATTCAACCCAGCACTATGTGGTGCTGGCCTCACCCGGCATTGGTGGAAAATATATCATCGCTATGAGGCATGCGGGCCTTCGTGTGTCGATGGGAGACCCCCTCGCCATTGTTAAAGGCGAACGAGTAGTTGCAACAGCAGCAGGAATAATCTGATGACACTGAATGAAGCACTCGACACGTGCGGCATCATTGCAATATTGCGTGGTGTGACACCTGATGAAGTCATTAATGTAGGTGACGCACTCTACGCTGCGGGCATTCGCATCGTCGAAGTGCCGCTGAACTCACCTGATCCCTTCACCTCCATCAGCAAGCTTGCCAAACACTTCGGAAGTAAAATGGTTGTGGGTGCCGGCACGGTGTTGTCGGTGCAAGACGTCAATCAGCTGAAAGAAACCGGCGGCAGCATTTCTGTTTCGCCTGACTGCAACCCTGAAACCATCGTCCGCGCCATTCAATTGGGTCTTGACCCTTTGCCCGGTGTCTTCACGCCCACCGAAGCGTTTTCGGCCATTCGTGCTGGTGCGCAGCATTTGAAGCTCTTCCCCGCCGAAGTGGCCTCACCTCAAACTGTGAAAGCCTGGCGCGCGGTTTTGCCAAAGCATGTGCAGGTTCACGCCGTCGGTGGTGTGACGCCCTCCAACATGTCGGAATGGCTGGCATGCGGTGTATCAGGCTTTGGAATTGGCTCCAGCCTCTATAAGCAGGGCATGAGCATATCAGCCGTTTCTGAGTCTGCCACCACTTTGGTCAAAGCTTGGAAAGTTGCAAAGGGACGTTAGATGAAAATCGCATTGGTTACGGGTGCAGGATCAGGCATTGGCCGCGCCTGTGCTATCGCTTTGGGTGAAGCAGGTTACGCCGTCGTATTGACAGGCCGCGACACTGCCAAGCTGCAAGAAACCGCTTCAAAGATGAAGGGCGAGACTCTTTGCGTGTCGACTGACGTTGCTGATCCAGCCTCCGTCAAAAACCTGTTTGCCAAAACCCTCGAAAAATTTGGCCGCCTGGATGTACTTTTCAATAACGCAGGCACCGGCGCACCCGGCACAATTTTGCTGGAAGATTTGAGTTTTGAACAATGGTCAGCAGTGGTGAACACCAACTTGACGGGTCCATTCCTTTGCACGCAGGAAGCCTTCAAGATCATGAAAGCCCAAACTCCAATGGGTGGGCGCATCATCAACAACGGCTCAATTTCAGCCCACGCCCCGCGCCCCAATTCGGCACCCTATACCTCAACCAAACACGCCATCACCGGCCTCACCAAAGCCACTGCCTTGGATGGTCGCAAATATGATATCGCCTGCGGTCAAATCGACATCGGCAATGCCGCAACCGATATGACAGCCCGCATGTCCGGCGGTGTGCCGCAAGCTGATGGAACGTTAAAACCTGAGCCCACAATGGACGTCAATGAAGTGGCAAGAGCTGTTGTACACATGGCCAGCTTGCCGCTTTCGGCCAACGTGTTGACGATGACCATTATGGCCAGCAAAATGCCTTTCGTCGGGCGGGGCTGATGCTCGCCTCACCACGCGCTACAGTTATATTGGTCTTTGTGGCTTTCGGCACCGTCGTCGGCAGCCACGTCGGCGCATTGCCAGTGATTGTGAAATCCGCAGGCGTTGATCCTGAATTTTTCGGCCGTACGCAATCTTTCGCGATGCTGGCTGCTTTGTTTGCAATGATGGCAGGCGGCATGCTCAGCCGTCACTACAGCCACCGTGTCGTGATGCTGACAGCACTCCCGATTTGTCTTGCAGGCTTGGTATATGCCCTCGCGGTGGGATCACCATCAACTTACTTATTGTCAAACTTGATACTTGCATCATCGCTTTCGTTTCTCGATCTGAACATGAATGCTGAAGGGTCCGAGATTGAAGAGGAAATCAAACGCCCGGTGTTCAACACCTATCACGCCGGCGTGTCGTTGGGTTTTGCGGCCTCTGCCATTGCCTCAAGCTATCTCAGTGTAAACGTCTCCGTCATGGTCCCGGCCATTGTGGCGACGGTGTTGGTGCTGTGGGCCATTTATGAAGTGTGGCGCAATATTCCAGATCGCGTTTCACACAATAAAACTGAGGCGCCGTCAAAAACCGGATTGCCAAGATTGCAGCTTTCACTGATTGGCCTGACGATTGGCTTCAGCAATGCTGCTGAAATTACGGCGATGATGTGGGCCGGGCAATTGCTTGCAGAATTGAAACCGGAACTACTGGCTTACTCTGGTTTGGGTGCTGCATTTTTCGGACTATGTGGCGGTGCAATGCGGTTGTGGGGTGATCAGCTGCGCCAACGCTTTGGCGACTTACGTGTTGTGACAACGGGGCTTGCAGTCGCAACAGTGGGATTTGCTGTGATCGGGCTGCAACCAAGTTTTGCAATTGCTGTGGTGGCTTTTGCCGCCGTCGGTGGCGGGCTTGGATTTGTGTTTCCCTATTTATTTGCACTCGCAGGAAAACAAGCCGTGGATCAACGTGCAGCAGCTATGGGCTTTGCATCAGCGATTTCAGGTGGTCCCCGTTTTGTGATGCCGTGGCTTTTGGGAATTGCCGCCACGTGGTATTCGATCAGCACAGTATTTGCGCTTTCAGCAGTTTTGACTTTGGCAACACTGTTGATGATTGTTTTTGTTCTCGAACAAAAAAGGGCGCCAACACCTGTTGACGCCCCACTTTTTTAGGCAGCCTTCGCGTCAATCACTTTCGGCTTGTGGCCTGAATTGATCGCAACTTGCCGTGGCTTCATCGCTTCCGGTACTTCGCGCACCAGTGAAATGTGCAACAAACCATTGTCCAGATCAGCACCTTGCACGACGACAAAGTCAGCCAGTTGGAAACGGCGTTCAAAACCGCGCGCAGCAATGCCCTGATGCAGGAACTCAGTCACGGCTTCAGGTTTTGCTTCTTTCTTGCCGGTTACCGTCAACGCATTGCCTTTGGCTTCAATCGCAATTTCATGTTGGGCAAAACCCGCAACCGCCATGCTGATGCGATAAGCATTTTCACTCAAGCGCTCGATATTATAGGGCGGATAAGTCGGGGTTTCGACGTGATGCGCTTCATCCAAAAGTCGGAACAAGCGGTCAAAACCAACGCTGGAACGATAAAGTGGGGTATAATCAAACATCATAACATTCTCCTTCAAAGCAATGTCGTACAACCCACCGTAAAGGCTGGGTTTTGGGGTTTCACAGGCCCGAATGGCTCCTGCTGGCCACCATGTGGGAGCAGATTTTTTCGCTTCAAGGGCTTGAAATGCCCCTAAACCGCCCCGTAGATGAACCGAAAATGAACAAACCCTTCCACTACCGTTCAACTTCGTCGGGCTAAACCCTGTTCAACGATGACCAATTACGGCCATCACACAGTTTAACGATCGCGAGGAGCACATCATGATCACCAAGACCCTTATTGCCGCAGCAGCCGTTTCAGCCATCGCTTTCGGCGCATCGGCTCCAGCAAACGCCAAGGTCAATGTTGACCTTTACTTCGGCGGATTTGCACCTGGCTATTACGAGCCATCTTATCCTGTATATGGTGGTTACGAAGAAGAATATCGTCCACGTCGCCGTCATCATGTCGAATATGGTATTTCCTGTGAAGATGGCCGCGAAGCTGTACGCGATTCAGGTTTCCGCAAAGTCCGTGCTATCAGCTGCTCAGGCAAGCGTTACACCTACAGAGCACGCCAGCACGGTGACACTTTCATCGTGAAGGTATCGCGTCGCAGCGGTAACATCATTTCGGTTCAAGAAACCTATTGATTTTACCTGACACAATGAAACCACAAACCGGGCGGCACAGACGTGTCGCCCGGCATTTTTCTGCCATCTTCTTTTTGTAAATATGACTGAACGTTGGGAGACGTCTCATGAAAAAAATTCTTATTCTTATCAGTCTTGGCGCACTCACATTGACCTCGGTCGCAGCCCAGGCAGATCACAATTGGCGTAAGCGCAAATTCATACCGCAGCATGATCGCACCATCTTTTTTGATGAAGTGGAAGATGATGGCTTTGTGTCTTATGAGGACGATGAAGATGACAACGATGTGATCTACCTCAGCCGTCGCAAAAAGATGATGCTGGAGGCCGAACAAGAAGTTGAAGCCGAACTTTGGTGGCTTGAAAACAATGCCCGCAAAAAATTGGAATCGCGCGCAAAGGCCAAAAGAAACCTTGTGAAAAAGGTTGGCGTAAAACCCGTGGCCAAAAGACCATTGGCAAAGGCAAAAATTGTAAAAGCACCGGGCGCAGACTTGCAAACTGCAAGCTTGTCGAAACCAGCGACAAAATCAAAACCGGTTATTGCCACAAAGACAATCGGCTGCACTGCGGGTGCCGCAGTGGTCACAGGTTACGGATTTGGTGACGTAAAGCCCAAAGCCTGTACGGGTCAAACCTATGCCTACACCGCAGCAAGAGCAGGCAAAAGCTACGAAATCAAAATGACCGCCGCATCAGGTGAGATTATTGATGTGAAGAAGCTGAACTAGTCTCAATACTGGCATTCCCACCCACAATCCTTTAAGTCCCCGTTCAGCACAGGGACTTTTATGCAATTTTACGAGACCGCTGAAAATCATTTGCCCAAGGGCACCGAGGTTTATGCTGCCCATACGCGGGGCAATCTGCGCATCCGCGCCATGACCGCTCCTGCTTTGACGCCAGAAAGCAAAGGCACAATTGTGTTTCTGAATGGCCGCGCAGATTTCGCGGAACGTTATTTCGAAACCATGGGCGATATGCAAGGCCGTGGCTATCATGTGGCCGGTTTTGATTGGCGTGGCCAAGGTGGCTCACAGCGCCTGCTGAGAGATCATCTGCGCGGCCACGTCCGTTCTTATCGCGAATATGATGAGGACCTGCGCGCCGTCATGGAAGGCGTGGTCACCAAAAACTGTCCCGGCCCCTATTATGCGATTGGCCATTCCACAGGCGGGCATATTTTGTTGCGCGCACTCTCGCGGCAGACGTGGTTCAAAAAAGCCATCGTCACGTCCCCCTTGATGGAATTGCAATATGGCAGTTGGCCCAAGAGTGTGGCCTTTACCTTGGCCAGCATCGCCACTGCATTCGGCTTTGGCTGGTGCTATTTGCCGGGTTTCAAGCAGCTGCCATTTCTGTTGCGTAGTTTTGAAAACAACCCCTTAACAAGCGACAACAAGCGTTGGTCACGCGACATGCGGAGCTTGGAAGAAAACCCAAAACTCGGTGTTGGCGGCCCAACCTATGCGTGGCTGGTGGCGACCATCTTAAGTCTGAAAGACTTGCACAAGCGCCGCAAATCCCAAGGCCTCAACACCCCCGTCATGATGTTACTGGCAGGCCGGGAACGCGTTGTCGATAACAAAGCTGCTTATCGATACGCTGCGAACATGCCGGGCGTTTCAGTTGTGACGATCCAACAGTCGTTGCATGAAATCATGCTGGAGAATGACGCCGTCAGAAAAGAATTTTTTGCGGCTGTCGAAAGCTATTTCAAAGTCGAATAGGTCCATTCGCTATAAACTCACTTCATACGGCCTCAAAAACCGTCATTCCCGCGACGGCCAGCATAGGCACATATCTTTGTAGCCAGTTCTTGATCGTCAAAAAACTCAATTTTACCAACCTAACCGTCATCCCGGCGAAGGCCGGGACAAGGCTTTTGGAGATGCTTCAAGCGTCGTAAGCCTCGTCCCGGCCTTCGCCGGGATGACGGTAAATGGGACTTGATGAACACGACTTGAAATTAGACAAAGGCGCGATAACGCGTCACAAAACGTTCCAGCGACTTTAAAAGCGCATCATGTTCTGCGCCACCCAGCGCCATCGAAAGTGCCATTGATCCGCGCTCGGCAATGTAAATACCATCATCAAGCAAATGCAAATACAACAAGCGCCGCAATCGCTGATCTGCTTTTGACAGCTGTTCCGGCGTCGTCAATTCACCGCTCAAAGGATGAACCGTCATCAATGATCCCGTTCCTGTAACCTGTAACCGCGCTTGATGTTGCATGAGCATGTCATTGAGGCGGCGTTTCAGATTTTCGCCGGAACGACTGAGATCAGCACAGGCCTGTGCTGTATAAACCTCGGTGATCCCTGTCAGGCCTGCGGTCATTGTCAGCGTATTATTGTTGAAAGTGCCTGCGTGATAAAGCGCGTTCACACGGGCCGGATCAAACATATCCATAATTTCGGCCTTGCCGCCAAAGGCCCCAAAACTCATGCCGCCGCCCACATATTTGCCCAGCGTCTTGATGTCGGGTTTTATATTCCGGAGTTCAGCCAAACCACCAGGTGCCAGCCGTGATGTCATTACTTCATCCAGAATAAATACAATGCCATGGCGCGTACATGCCTCGCGCAACATGGTCAGAAATTCCGGCGTGGCTTCAATGCTGCCACCTGCGCCCAACATGGGTTCGACAATAACAGCCGCAAGTTTGCTTGCATGTTCTGCAATGAAGGCCTTCGTAGCAGCGATGTTGTTGTAAGCCCCCAGCACACATTCAAACGGCGCATTGACAGCCGAAGCCCCGTAAGAGAACATCAAAGTGCCGCCGTGATAGCCCCCCATCATTGGCATGATCATGTTGCGGCCCGTGTAATTTCGGGCCAGCGCCAGCGCCATCATATTGGCTTCCGTGCCGGAATTGGTGAAGCGCACACGGTCCAAATGAAAGCGCTTGGTCACAGCTTCGGCGAAGGCAATTTCACGGACATGATGCGCACCAATACTGATGCCCATGGCGAGTGCAGATTGCACTGCGGCCATGATTTTCGGATTGGAATGACCGTAAATGCCAGCCGAATATTCGCCGACATAATCGATGTAAGTCAGTCCATCGACATCGGTGATCCGACAGCCTTCGGACGTTTCAATGCGAATGGGAAACGGGTGTGTATAAAGAATGCTGCGGGTATTGCCGCCGGGCAAAACCACCTTGGCCCGCTCATGCCATTCAAAAGTCTTCGGGCGTTTGGCAGCATAGGCCTCAACCGCATCAGACAAAGCCTGATCCAGCGCATCGAATTTTTTGGCCTGTGACATGGTGAAACTCCTAAGGTTTCAGTGTCACCACATTCGACTACGTTTGCCAAGCCAGAATGAATTTGCCTGAAACATGTGCATGAACCTGACTTATTAAATTGCAGTACTGAGATAACTTACAATTTAAATCCATATTTTTGCGCTGTCTCTGGCACAAATGACAAGCAGCTTGGCGACACGTCATATTAGCCTAGCCTTTTCACCTCTCGACAAAACCACTAAACGTCAAGTAGGCTCTCTTCATGGTCAGGGTTGTGTGGTTAGTTTGGAGTTTGTTTTGGGGAGCGCTTGCCGCGCATGCCGCTTCAATCGAATTTCTGCCTGCGAAACCTGGCGGAATCAGCATTGTCTCAGTGATTGGTGAATTGCTACCCGGAGATGATGAAAAATTCGAACGAATTGTTTTTAACCTAGAGTCGGCAATTGTTTGGTTAGATAGCCCCGGTGGAGAGATTTCAAGCGGATTGGCTATCGCGAAGCAAATCAAGTTTAAAAGCTTTGATACTGTCGCTGCACCAAATTCAATTTGTTCTTCCATGTGTGGAGTTGTTTGGTTATCGGGAAAGCAACGCTTCGCCTACCCTTCCTCAAAAATAGGATTTCACGCAGCATATCGAGGTTCTGACGGTACGGAATCGGGGAAAGCGACAGCTCAAATTGGTGTGTATCTCTATCAATTGGGCTATTCGCAGACCACTATTGATTTGCTGACGTCCAGCAAGCCCAATGATATGTTGTGGCTAAGTGAAAGCCTCGCTCAAAGTTTCGGCATTGAATTCAGTTTCTTACAAGAGCCATCACAAGCTCAACCAGCACCAACACCTTTAAGAACTGTCCCATCAACAGCTGGTTTTGATATTTTAAAAGACAGGGACATTTTCGGATTCGACATGGGAGAGGCTGTCAAGGTCTCCAGCCGTTCTGAATGCGAGTTACAATGTTCTTATATGTCCAATTGCAATGCGTTCACTTTCAATAAGGTGAATTCACTTTGTTACAAAAAATCTGGTGGCCGGGAAGTAATGTGGAATCAGAATGCAGAAAGTGGCTTCGTTTCAAAACTACGTGTTGACCTACAGTTTCTGAAAATCGTGATAATAAGTGGCACAAAGCTGGAAGGGACGACATATAGCACGAGAACCGGTCTTTCACTCGAACGTTGTGCTGTGATTTGCAATGAAGAAGCGCAATGTACAGGTTTTGAGTTCGAGCACCGACCATCAGCTTCCTGCCGCTTGAAATCAGGCAATCTTAAACGGGTCAAAAAACCAAGACAAACTGCGGGCGTCAAGACTTTGGAGTAAAACAGTCTAAGTATGAGGGTTATAACTCACCTTGCTCACCTCAAGCCGCGTCGGGCACCTTTGCCGTCAACTCAATTCCCAACACTTTCATCACTGCCAACGTAGACTTCAAAGTTGGATTGCCGTCTTCGCTGAAGGAGCGATAGAGTTGTTCGCGGGATAATCCGGTTTCCTCGGCGATCCCGGCCATGCCTTTTGCTCTCGCGACGACGCCGACGCATTTTGCGATGCAGGATGCGTCACCTGTCTCCAAGGCTTCTGCCATGAAGAATGCGATTTCGGTGTCGTCGACAAGAGAAACAGCCGGATCGTAGGTCGTGAGTTTTTCAATCATTTGATTATCTTTGTTGGTTGAGGTTGTTTTCTGACATGCATTTATACCTTAACTTCGCACTTCTCGTCATCCCGGCGGAGGTTGGAATTAGGCTAGGTTCCAGTTACGCCCTTTGAAAGCCTCGCCCCGGCCTTCGCCGGGGTAACGGTTAGTGGTTGTGCAAAACCTTCCATCACGTCGTCTTTGTGGGATGCCGCATAAGCGACGCTTGCCCAAGACTTGTGGGTGGTTTTGATTGGATGCTTTTCTGGAGTATCTCACTTATAGGCAGATTGACCGCGCGGTGTCAAGTGTTATTTTCCTACTGTGGAATTTTGACTAAAAACGCACTCATCCGCTGATTTGTTGATACGCCATATTGATACGCCCCTGCATCGCGGCAGCGTAATCTTTCATTCCCTGCGGGATGTCGAGGCTGGCGAAACGATCGGGGTGGTAGACTTTCACCAGTGCCACATATGAGGCCCGGACCGCTTATGGCATTGCGGTTTTTTCGACGCCGAGCACGGCGAAAGGGTTGAAGCCGGATTTATCGGCGGAGCGACGCTGCTGGTTCAGTCCGGTGAACATGACAACCTCGTGAATTTTCGCCGTTTCTACCTAAAATTCCTTTTGCCCAGATAAATTGCATTGTGCATTGCGGCATGCTAGTGCCCTCCCAATTCCCTCAATAACGCTTATGAGAAAGACAGGCGCACCCATGAATTTGCGCAATATCGCTATTATCGCCCACGTTGACCACGGCAAAACCACGCTGATCGACCGTTTGCTCAGCCAATCCGGCACATTCCGCGACAACCAGAAGGTTGGCGAACGCGTGATGGACTCAAATGATCTCGAACGCGAACGCGGCATTACCATTTTGGCCAAAGTGACCTCGCTGCAATGGAAAGACACTCGCATCAACATCGTTGATACGCCGGGCCACGCTGATTTCGGCGGTGAAGTTGAACGTATTCTCAACATGGTGGACGGTTGCGTATTGCTGGTTGACGCCGCTGAAGGCCCGATGCCGCAAACCAAGTTCGTGCTGCAAAAGGCTTTGAAGCTTGGCTTGAAGCCGATTGTTTGTATCAACAAGATTGACCGTCCGGATGAGCGCCACATTGAAGTGGTGAATGAAGTGTTTGACCTCTTTGCAGCACTTGATGCGTCAGAAGAACAGCTCGACTTCCCGATTATTTACGGTTCAGCCAAGCATGGTTGGATGGCTGATAAGCCCGAAGGTCCACAAGAAAACATGGACCCGCTGTTTGCCCTCGTGGTCAGGCATTTTGCGCCGCCGGTGATTGAACCCGGTGAATTCCGCATGTTGGCCACCACCTTGGAAGCCAACGCATTCTTGGGCCGTATTTTGACGGGCCGTATTCGCTCAGGTTCGGTAAAGCCCAACCAGATGGTCAAGATTTTGGCCCGTGATGGTTCCGTGGTTGAAACCGGCCGTGTCTCGAAGGTGCTCTCCTTCCGTGGCATTGAACGTGTGCCGGTGGAAGAAGCCCATGCCGGTGACATCGTTGCCATTGCAGGTTTGGTGAAAGCCACTGTGTCTGATACGTTTGCCGACCCATCCGTTACCGAACCCATTGCCGCAACACCAATCGACCCGCCAACACTGGCCATGGCCTTCCGTATTAACGACGGACCGCTTGCTGGCAAAGAAGGCGACAAGGTTCAATCCCGCGTTATTCGGGAACGCTTGATGCGCGAAGCCGAAGGCAACATTGCGCTTCGCGTTACCATGTCAGAAACTGAGACCGATGCGTTTGAAGTGGCGGGTCGTGGTGAATTGCAATTGGGCATCTTGATTGAAACCATGCGCCGCGAAGGCTTTGAATTGACCGTAGGTCGCCCCCGCGTGGTGTTCAAAACCGATGAAGCCACAGGCGAGAAGATGGAGCCCGTCGAAGAAGTGATCATCGACGTTGATGAAGCTTATTCCGGCGTTGTGGTGCAGAAGGTTTCTGAACGCAAAGGCGAATTGCGTGACATGCGCGCGTCCGGCGTTGGCCGTCAGCGTTTGGTGTTCCATGCACCAACCCGTGGCCTGATTGGTTATCAGTCTGAATTGCTGTCTGATACCCGTGGCACCGCCATCATGAACCGCCTTTACCATTCTTATGCGCCTTACATGGGTGAAATCGCAGCCCGTCACACAGGGGCCCTGATTTCAAACGGTGAAGGTGAGGCGGTCACCTATGCCATGTTCAACCTGCAGGATCGCGGGCCCATGTTCATTGAGCCCGGCGCCAAGGTCTATGCCGGCATGATCATCGGTGAACATACGCGTGGCAATGACCTTGAGCTTAATGTGCTGAAGGAGAAAAAACTCTCCAACGTACGTTCAAAGGGCGCAGAAGAAGCGCAGATTTTAACGCCGCCGATCAAGATGTCGCTGGAAAAAGCTTTGGCCTATGTCGGTGAAGATGAATTGGTGGAAATCACGCCAAAGTCCATCCGCCTGCGCAAAACCATTCTCGATCCAACCGAGCGGAAACGCCTGTCACGTCAGAAGGAAGCTGCAGCTTAGGCCGCAGCCATTTTATGGGGACTGCGATTGATGATAGTGGTTGGTTCTGAAATTTGCAGGACATAGCCTCTCAAGCACAGCTTTTTTAACATCGTACCGACCATGTATGTGTTTTCCGCACACAACTTAATTAGTCTTCACGACATCCCGTTAGAGTTTTAGGATTTAGTCTCTATGAGATTGGCGTGATCGAAAAACTTAAACCGAAACTGCGATAGTTACGCCAATCTTGTTTTGTATTTCGGTATAGAGGTCAGTCTCGACTGACTCGGCATTGATTTCTAAAACCAACGCAAATCTCACCTCTCTCGGTTCCACTCCCGAGACTTTTTCTGATTTCCACCAGCCAGCAACAGGATGGACTGCAATAACATTTCGCCTCGCTAAATCAGAAGCAAGGCAAGTCAATTCGTAAGCGTCCGGTGAGCTACGCGGGCTGATTGGTTTTCCAGTTCCACGGCAAGAGGTCGGTGATGCGATTGATCTTGTGGTCGGCGATGCGGGTG